>WJJU01000382.1 GCA_014729595.1 Chitinivibrionales bacterium | reverse complement strand
CACTCCTGGTGTCTTCCACGCAGGTTCGAAAAGTTAAAGTAATCAGGCGAACCACACAGGATTTCACGGCTGTTCCGGTAATCGTAATCGCATGGGAGCATTCATTTGAGTATGAGAAAAACGCGCGCCTCGCCGGTTGCTCCTGTTACCTGCTCCCCGAACAGAGTGAGCTTCTGCGGGACCAGTTGTGCCATGTCAAACAGGGTATGGAGGGGACTTCGCTAAACTACTCCGCGGCGGTCAAAGGGTGTGAAAAATGGGCCGATTTCCGCATTGCTTAAGGGTTTAAGTGCCGTTTCGAAGTCCATGTTTACCTCACTAAATCGTCCGCTAAGGCAATCCCAAACATTGAAGCGGTCGAGGTCGACGATCATGTCCCTTGGTTTTACCTCATCATAATTAAAATACATAAATAAATGTCAACCGGATTTATCTGCAACGATGGGGTAGTCCATTTGAAAGCGGCTCTTAGACGCTTTAAACTAAAGCACTATGAACGAACAATGAATATACTCTCGGCCGCCTTGCGTCCGCTCCGCCCAATCCGCTATTTTTACCCATCACAGAGAAAAACCGACCGCTCCATACCTGTCGTAATATTGTACTACACCCAAGCGCGGTCGGTTCTTGAGCGTGACCTACCTTATAGTACCCTTGTCCCCGAAAATGCCCTATGGAACTTCGTGACGGAACAATCCGGGTCCTTCCCCAGACCGTGGTCGAAAAAATCGCCGCCGGCGAGGTAGTTGAGCGTCCGTCTTCGGTAATGAAAGAACTGGTCGAGAACGCTCTCGATGCCGGCGCGACGCGGATTGAGGTGAGTATCGAAGATGCGGGATTTGGGGCGATTCGGGTCACGGACGACGGCGAGGGGATGAGTCCCGAAAACCTGAAAAAGGCGCTTCTTCCCCACGCAACCAGCAAAATCGTTTCGGCCGACGATCTCTTTGCGGTCAGCACCATGGGCTTTCGAGGAGAGGCGTTGGCGAGTATCGGAGCGGTGAGTCGGCTGAGTATTACGAGCGCCGATTCGCACGAGGGATTGGGGTATCGTATTCGCAGTGAAGGCGGTAGCCTGACGGCCTTGGAACCGGAGCGCCATACCAAAGGCACCACCGTCGCCTGCCGAGATCTCTTTTATAATGTGCCCGCCCGCAAAAAATTCATGAAAAGCCGCAAGGCGGAGCGTACGACACTCACGCGGGCTTTCGAACAGCTCGTTCTTCCGTTTCCTTCGGTGCATTTTACCCTGTCCATTGACGGAAAAAGGCTGATGGATACGCCGCCGGCGGCAAACGCACTCGAGCGTGTCGCGCAGACCGCGGGTACTCAATTCGCCCGAAAATTGGTTCTCTGCACCGCTGAATCCTCGAGCATGTCGGCAACAATCTATATGTCCACACCCGAAGACGCCACCCCGCGCCCTCGTCACCAGTATCTGTATGTTAACCTTCGACGGGTAGACAACGACTCGGTAACCTATGGGATTCGTCAGGCGTTCTCCCGCTTTATCGAGCACTCCCGACGACCTTCATGGTTCTGTTTCCTTGATATCGATCCCACAAGAATCGATGTCAACGTGCACCCCACAAAGCAGAAAATCAAATTCGATGATGAGGGTAAAATGTTCGGATTCATTCATCGAACGGTGCAAGAAGGCGTGGCTGAGCATATTACACCGCCTTCTTCGGCGGAGCGGCCTCCGTTCAACCTAGATCCACCGCGGCCTCGTTCATTTACGGTCGCCGAAACGACTCCTTCCTCCGCCGAAGACGATGCCGAGGATTCCTCCGGGGCCGACAAAGGCGTTCAAGTGTCGTTGCCGCTTCTCTCGTTGGCTGATCCGCAAGAGCGCCAAACCGACAAAGGCGTTGACCCGAGCGGCGACAAAAGTGTACAATGGCAAAAGGAGCGGTGGAGTCTGATTCCTTGTTATCAAATCCACCGAAGATTTATACTGGCGTCCATTAAAAACGGTATTCTACTGATTGACCAGCATGCGGCTCACGAACGCATACTGTTCGAGCAGGCTTTGGCGGATCTCGACGGGGGGGCGTCGGACTCCCAGCGTCTGCTGTTCCCGGTTGTCGTCGAGTTGGCCAAGTCCGAAAAAACCGTCGTGCTGGGCGGACGAAAGCAATTCGCGGCCTTGGGGTTCGATATTCAGGACTGGGGGGGCAATACGATTGCCGTATCGGCTATTCCGGCGGTCGGATTCCTCAGGGAGTCGGCGGTGAAAGACGCGATTCAAGAAATGGTGGAGTATTTGACTGATGAACCCTCTTCGCGGTTTTATGCCGAGTCGCAGAAACGATTCGCGGCGGCGTATGCCTGCGGGGCGGCAATCAAGTTCGGGCAGGAACTCAAGCAGGAAGAAATGAATTCGCTGCTGGATAGTCTGTTCGCCGCTCAAAATCCATATACCTGCCCCCACGGACGCCCGACGATGGTGAGAATATCGCTCGATGAACTTGCGCGCCGATTCCTGCGATAAAGCACGGGGGGGCGTATGGAGGGAGAATGGTGCCTGACGAACAAAAGGGTGTGCGGATTGCGAAGGCGGTGAGGGTTCGCCAAACTCGCGGCCCGTCACTACTCGCCGGCTGTCGTCAACTATGAACCGTCGCTCGGCCGAAGGGCACGGCCGAATTCGATGAGGGAGAGGTCATGCATGTAGAAAAAGAAGGAGAGGTCTCGGTTATCCGGTTGCCTTCGCGATGCGAGGGACGAATATCACGGGAACTTCTTGAGCTTGTCGAGCACATCAAACGGGAGGGTGTGACCCGCTGCGTCGTGGATATGGAGAACACGCTGTTCGTGGACAGTTCGTGTATCGGCGCACTCGTTTCATTGTCGAAAGAAATTCGAAATGTCAAAGGAACATTGGTTCTTCGCAAACTCTCGGGTGTTGTGTACGATCTGTTTTGTGAGACCGGACTCGACATGATATTCGATATCGAGCGTGGTGAAGGCGTTCAGCATGCGAGTGTCGACATATTCAATACGGGGATAGACATCAAGCTCGATATCACACGCGAAGAGCGCGGCGATGTCTGCATCTTTCATTTGTCCGGAATCATGAATCATCCTTTGGGATCGCGCTATTTCAAGCAACAGTTTCTGCTGGCGATCGCCCGTTACAATAAGATACTGCTTGATTTTGAAGAACTCACCTTTTTCGACAGTCTCAGTGTTAGTGTCGCATTGGGCTTGAACAAGCTTGTGAGGGACACGGGGGGCGGCATACGGCTCTGTAACGCCAATTATATAGTACGCGATCTTTTTGAAACGCTTAATATTCACCAGGCAATGCCTACGTTCGATTCAATCGATGAAGCGCTGGCGGATTGGGTGCATACCCCGGGGGATCGACGAGAATCTCATGACGGCGAAAAACGGTAAAACGGTGGCGCTCAGATCGGTCGGGTGTCGCACCAATCAAGAGGAGATAACCCTGCTGGGGGCCGAGCTGGCGGCCCGCGGCTATCGGCTAATGGAAGAAATTACCGAAGCGGACGTCGTGGTAATCAACACCTGCTCCGTAACTTCGTGCTCGGAAAGCAAAACCAGACGACTGATCGGCGCGGTCGCCCGCAAAGCGCCCCGTGCTCGGTTATTGGTCACCGGATGCCTGGCGCAACAGCGTCCCGAGGCGCTGGCGGCGGATCCGCGCATCCGTTGGGTGGTGGGCAACGCGCACAAAGATCGAATCGCTTCGATTATCGACAACGTCGACGGGGCGGTTTTCCATTCCCGGCCCGATGCACCGGTGTGGGGAGGGGAAGCGATACCCGATACCAACGACACACCGCGAACGCGGTTCCCGCTGAAAATCCAAGAGGGGTGCAACTATACGTGCGCTTATTGCATTGTCCCTTCGCTTCGCGGCCCCGCCCGCTCCCGCCCGTGGACCGAGGTGATCGAACGATGTATCGGCGCGGCCGACGCCGGCTTTCGCGAGATAGTTCTCACGGGGACTCATATCGGTCAATACAGGGACGGTGCGCGGGGATTGGCCGAGCTTGTTGAAGAAATGCTTGGGCTTTCGCGCGATTTTCGCATACGGTTAAGTTCTCTGGACCCGCGCGACGTCACGCCGCGTCTTTTGGACCTTGTTGCCGGTGACACCCGCCTTTGTCCTCATCTGCATGTCAGCGTTCAAAGCCTCTGCGGGACCGTGCTTAAAGCGATGGGCCGCCCCTATGCCGACCATGAGTCATTCGCGGTCATGCTTCATGAATTTCGCCGAAAAGCTCCACGGGTGGCGGTGGGCGGTGACTTTATCGTGGGTTTTCCCGGGGAGTCCGACGGCATGTTTGAGACGACTCGCGGATGGGTGGAGCGGATCGGTTTCTGCTACGGTCATGTCTTTCGGTACTCGCCGCGCCCGGGAACCCCGGCGGCCACGTTCACGAATCAAATAGACGAACAAGAGAAGCGTCGTAGAAGCCGGCTTCTCATAAATACCGTCCGCTCAACCCGACGGCGGTTTGTCGAAAGCGTAATTGGTGTTCGCGAGCGTATAATTGTCGAGAAACGCAGCCCAGTCATGGGCGTTACCGGCAATTATATCCGAGTGGAATTACCCGAAACGAGTGCGCGGCGCGGAGAATGGCTGACGATTGTACCGTCGGACTACGATGCGCGCAGGGATAGGTGTAGAGCTACCGTCGTCGCCGAGGAGAATGTGTGAGTGAACTACCGGAGAGCGTGCGTTACAAGGCGATGGTGGAGCGAATCGACCGCCTCCCTTCGCTTCCCGAGATCGTCATGCGGTTGGTGCGTGTCGTCAATTCACCGGATACATCGGCCGACGACGCCGCGGAGTTGATCGAAAAGGATCCGGGGCTCACCAGTACGGTCCTCAGACTGGCCAACAGCGCCTTTTTTGGTATCCCCCGCACCATCTCTTCCGTTACCAGCGCGGTCGTAGTACTCGGTTTCAACACGCTTCGTTCGGTAGCGCTCAGCGCGACAGTCATGGAGATGTTTGGTGAAGGCGGGGGCGCGAAAACTTTCAGGCGCGACCGGTTCTGGCGTCATTCGATCGTTACGGCCATGATTGCGCGCAATTTCGCACGCCGTAACATTCACGCATTGATGATCGATCCCGAAAGCACATTCTGTGCCGGTATTCTTCACGACATCGGGAAACTGATATTTGAAGAGTTTTGCCGTGATGAGTTTGCCGCGGCCTGCAATGAGTCTCGAACCACAAAGAGGTCGCTGTTTTGCAGTGAAGGTGCGGTGATGGGAGTAACGCATGCGCGGATCGGTCGAGTTCTTGCGGATCGGTGGGCGTTGCCGCTTGACCTGGAGTACTCGATAGTGTATCATCATGACCCGGAGGCGGCCGACAAAGCGCGCGAAATGGTAACACTGGTACATGTCGCCGATCTTCTTGCGCATGCGGGGGGCGTCGATCTTTGGGATGGAGAGGTCGCGCCGGGTATGTGGCCGGAGGCAAGGAGTATTTTGGGGATCGATGACGGAAAGTGGGCGAGGCTGCTTGAAGAGGTCAAGCAGTGCGTTGAGAAGTCTTCCGAATTTTTTTCGGTCGTGCGTGGCGGGGAGTGAGCGATTATGGATCGTGGCGCCGCTTTGGAGAGCAGAATCGATGCGCTCCCGTCGCCTTCGCCGGTTCTCGGGCGCATTCGCGGCATTTTGGCCGACCCTGACTCATCGGCCGCCGACGTAGTTGACGCCCTGAAGCTGGATCCGGTAATTTCCGGCAGGACTCTTCGCTTGGCCAACTCCGCCTACATCGGTATCCCCCGGACTGTCTCGAGTCTTCAAAACGCCGTAGTTCTTCTCGGCATGCGAAGAATACATGCGCTGGTGATGGGGGTGGCGGTTGGTGGGATCATGCCCCGCCACACCGATTCTCCGTTGAGTCTTGCGGATTTCTGGAAACATTCGGTGACGGTTGGTATTGTGTGCGAATCGGTGGCTCGTCACCTTAGGCGCTACGAGCCGATAGATGAGGGCGAATCCTTTTGCGCGGGACTTCTTCATGATATAGGCAAACTTGTCGCAGCGGTTTGTAACCCAGCATCGGTGCGGGACCTTGCCGAGTTTTGCAGGCGCTCCGGGGGGGCGTACTGCACGAATGAAAGGGGAGCGGAAGCCCATACCGCCGTGGGGGGGCTTTTAGCAAAAAGATGGGCGTTTCCGCCGGATCTCGCCGCGGCGGTTGAGAAACACCACGTGCCCTCCGAAGAACGCACGTTTACCCGTTTGGTGGCGGTTGTCCACTTGTGCGACACGATCGCCCATCTTTTGGGCCTTCAGGTTCTCCCCGGCGAGGCCGTTCCGCCGCTCGACGAACAGGCGATTGCCATAGTCGGCCTCGAACCCGAACGTCTTCGTGTGATCGCGCGCGACGCTCTGGACGACGAGCGCAGGTTGGAGTCGATGATGCAATTTTTCGGGTGAGCATTGCTTGGTTTTGTTACTCGAATACCGAAAAACAATGTTGGTGATCAAAGCGCCTTGCTGAATCATTGGCGTCGTTACGGTGGCTAATGCGGAGCCGTGAAGCATACGAGGTTCGAGTCGGCGGGCACCGTGACGCGATATCCTGATCCCGGTATGTGGACGAATGCAATGCACAATGGACATCCGGGAATGTTATTTATCCATCAACCTTATTGGAGCCGGTTGGACCGGCTTAGAGGTATTTATCGATGAACGTATTCTCTCGTCTTAAGAGTGGACTGAGCAAAACGCGGGCACAGATCGCACAGATTGTGGGTCGCGATACCGCTTTTGATCAATCGTTTTACGATTCGCTCGAAGAAGCGCTTATTGCGGCCGATGTCGGTGTCGATACGACCCTTGACATTATAGAGCGCTTGTCGCGGCGGATCGACGAGCACGGCGCGCGGACGGCCGAGGACGCCTACAAGTTGCTGAAAGAGATGCTGGCCTCCGATCTTCGCGTTGTCAAGCTTCACGACGAATTCCCGCCGCGACCGTGGGTTATTCTGGTCGTTGGGGTCAACGGGGTCGGGAAGACAACCACGATCGGTAAAATGGCGCGGGAACTCAGAGAGCAGCATAAAAGTGTCATGCTGGGTGCCGCCGACACGTTCCGGGCCGGGGCGATCGAGCAACTGAAGATTTGGGCGGAGCGGACCGATGCCGCATTCGTATCGCAGCATGAGGGCGCCGATGCGGCGTCGGTGGCTTACGATGCTTTAGAGGCGGCGAAATCGCGACGGGCGGATGTCTTGCTGCTCGACACCGCCGGCCGTCTTCATACTAAAGTAAATCTCATGAACGAACTCGACAAAATTGTGCGGGTGATGAAACGCAACACGCCGCACGCACCCAACGAGATTCTTCTGGTGGTGGATGCGACGACCGGGCAGAATGCGCTGAAACAGGCCGAGACGTTTCACAAGGCGCTGGGGCTGACGGGGCTGGTGATTACCAAGCTCGACGGTACCGCGAAGGGGGGGATGGCGCTTTCGCTGACGCGCAAACTGAACGTACCGATCCGCAAGATCGGGGTGGGTGAAGGTATCGCCGATCTTCAGGATTTCGATCCGGACAGCTATGTGGAAGCGATGTTCGGGAATTTGGACGAGGAGTAAGAAGTCGTTCGATATTCGGATAGTTTGGCTTTGATTTTACGGAGGAATGTGTGGACAATCCCCTGTGGACCTATATTTTCGGGCCACCGGCCGAAAAGCGCGACATGGTTGAACTTCTTCGCACGCTTCCCGCCTTCGAAGGGCTTTCTTCGAACGAACTTCTTCAGATCGAGCGCCGACTTCACTTGCGCCGTTACCGGGCCGACGAGCTTGTTTTTGAAGAGGGGATGCCCGGGGCGGGGATGTATATCGTTAAAGAGGGCGAAGTCGTTATTCAAAAGCGGATAGGGGACGACCATACGGTAAACCTTGCCTTTGTGAAAGAGCGCAGCTTTTTCGGCGAACTTGCATTGATCGATGAAATGCCCCGCAGCGCTTCGGCGCGCACGACACGCGATACGGTCATGCTTGCCTTGGGAAAGCCGGATTTGGAGCACTTAACCGAGCAGAGTCCGCGCTTGGCCGTTAAAGTTGTCGGCAATATCGCCCGTCTCGTCTGCAAACGTTTGGTACGCGCAAACGAGAATCTCGAAACTCTTCAGACGGAATTGAATGAACTTCGCGGCGCCGCCCGCACCGACGAGGAGACGGCTCATGGCGACCGGTAAACGAGTTCTTTCGGACTATTTTTTCAGGGCCGGTTACTACGTTCTGGTTGCGGCCGTCGGGGCGGCGATTCTGTTTTGTGTCAAACAGCTCCTGGCCCCGCTTCTCGCATCGGTCCTTCTTGCCTTCCTTCTTGACCCCTTAGTCAACGCGATCGAAACCCGCGGCGTCAAACGTTTCGCGGCGATAATCGGGATATACGCCGCATTTGTGCTTGTCGCTTCGGCGACCGCGCTTTTGGCGGGACCACGCCTTGTCGCCGAAGCCGAAAATCTCGCCGCAAACTTTCCGGAATACAAAACCATGATTCGGGATATGCTGGCCAAGCTCGCGGATTCGATCGAACGGCGGTTTCCGCAGGTCGAGGTGCCGGATCTTTTCGAATTGGTCCAAACGCGACTTGTCGGCGGAGGCGTCGACATCGATGTCGTGCTCGCTTCGCTGTCCGGTTTTTTCTCGATCCTTTCGGTGGTGGTAATCGTGCCGGTCGTCACCTTTTTTCTGTTGGCCGACGGGCACCTGATACAAAAAGCATTGTTGTCGGTCGTCCCCAACCGCTATTTCGAAATGTGCGTACTGTTGTTCCACAAAATCGCCACCGCTCTGAAACTGTTCATTCGGGGGCAGATGATCGATGCGCTGGCGGTCGGGGTTATGACCTCGGGGGGCATGCTTCTTATCGGCATGCCCTATGCACTCGTAATAGGAGCCGTTGCGGGTGTCGGCAATCTCATACCGTATCTGGGGCCGATTATCGGCTTCATGCCGGCTTTATTCGTACTTTTCGTTACGCCGGGATTATTGACCGCCGGCAAGCTGTTGACCGTCGCCGCGGTGTTCGCCGCGGTTCAGGCCCTCGAAGGAACCTTCATTTATCCGCTCGCGGTCGGTAAAAGCTCCAACCTTCATCCACTCGTCGTGATCATCGGCATCACCGTCGGCGGACAGGTGGCGGGGGTGCTCGGGATGCTCACGGCAATACCCGTGATCAGTATTGTCAAGGTTACGCTCCAGGTGCTCTACACAAACCTCAAGAGCTATTCGATTATTTAGTGTCCGTCCGAAACGCAACGAACCGCGCGGCGGCGTTATTATGTTCTCGATCGCCAAACTCTGAGTGACCACTACACCCGCGGCTATTGCTCGTGCAGTTTCCGCACCGCCTTCTCGACAACCATCGTGAGTTCCGAGACGGTCCGTTCGATACGGATCAACTGGACCGCGAGTCCGGTGAGGTAGGCAAGTACCAGGACCGTAAGAAGTGTGATGAAAAGCGCCGGCATACACTGGTCTCCTTTCCGCGTTTTAAAGCGCTCCGGACGGATCGAGGCGCGGAGGACGAATGTGGTCTCTAAGACGGCGTTCGAGGCCGGCTTTGGCGATCATGGCCGCATTGTCGGTGCAGAGTTTGGGCGACGGGAAAAATACCGTGTCCCCGAAATGCCTTCGCAAGGCGTGTCGAATAGCTCCATTGCAGGCAACACCGCCTACGAGTGCTATGCGGTTGATGCCGGTATCGCGCGAAGCCGCGATCGCATTGGTCATGAGTGACTGAACAACCGCTTGCTGGAAAGAGCGACAGATCAAAGGACGGTTGGACGTCGTGTAGTTGTCCGGTTTTCGGCTCAAATGATATTTCACCGCGGTTTTCAAACCGCTGAAACTGAAATTGTATCCCTCGCCGCGTATCTTGGCGACCGGGAACGGTATCGGCTCCAAATCCGGCGGACATCGCCGCGCCTCTTCTTCGATGGACCTCCCCGCCGGGTAGCGAAAGCCAAGCAGCTTTCCCACCTTGTCGAATGCCTCGCCGGCCGCATCGTCGATTGTCATGCCAAGCGAGCGACAGCGCCCGAAATCTTCGACCACATACAAAGCCGTGTGCCCGCCGGAGACGACCAGCGCAATAAACGGAAACGCGGGAACCGGATCTTCGAGGGTCACCGAAGCTATGTGTCCTTCAAGGTGATTCACGCCGGTTACGGAAATCCCGAAGCCGCGGCTAAGTCCCATAGCGAAACCCATCCCGACGAGCAGTGCGCCGGCCAGGCCGGGGCTGTCGGTCACCGCAATCAAGTCCAGCTCCTCGACAGTCACCGCGGCTTCATTGAGCACGGCCGCACAAAGCCTGTCCACCTTTTGAATATGAGCGCGCGAAGCGATCTCGGGTACTACTCCGCCGTATTCCGAATGGATCTCTTGAGTGTATATGCGATTTGCCGCGATCCGATTGTCGTCCAGTATCGCAACCGAGGTTTCATCGCACGAAGTTTCGATTCCCAGGATTTTCATAGTGAGCACTTTTTGAAGAACGGTGGCACGGCCGTGAATAAAGGTCTATCCCCTATAACCGGCACGGTCAATACGGCTCCATCGGGGGCACGATTCCACCAAGTATCGTCATTGGAGTTTCTCGCAAGGGAAGCAACCTTGCGGCGTTGCGGCACAGATCCATCATTAATAAAATACTACTCGGGGCGGGATGAAGGTGAGGGGGCAAAGCGGCTGCCCGCTGCTGAAGCGGACGGCAAAATCGGTGCATAGAGGGAAACGAGGAACGGAATGGGGGCTTGAGTAAGTTTAGGGGAACGGACAAGGATGTAATCGGGTAATTTCGGTATAACTGTGATGTTTGACCCGCTTGTGCTACCAGTTATTTTTGGCCGTATGCCTTGTCGCCGGGCCATAGTTTATTGATTTTTAACGGTAATTTTGGCATCCTCACCGATTGGCACGAAAATCGCTAATTATTCAGTTCAATGAGTGCGTCCTTTTATACATTAGTAATCGATGAAAACCCGCAGGTCCAAGGCAACCTTCGACGCCTACTGAACCGTCTGGGTTGTGAGGTGACGCTTGCCGACACCGAGGGGCAAGGAATATCCCGGTTGGCTTCATCCAAATATCATGCCGTTTTCGTGGCCTTATGCGGCAAAGCGATTCGAGGACGCGAAGTGGCGCGGTGGGTTAAGATCTACGGTAACGGGACAAAGGTTTTTGTCGTGACCAGTTGGCGAGGAGAACTTGAAGAGAAAGTCCTGGCGGTCGACGGAATCCACGGTGTTGTGCATAAACCCCTGATATTCAGCGAAGTCCGTGATGTGATGCTTGAACATCTCGGTTGATCTTCAGCTATCCGTATTCATCCTCAACTGCGAACCGAATCGTTTAATCTCTTAGTGCTTTCGCCGGGGCGACTCCCTTTGGAATGCAGGAAAATACCGCACGATGCATTTTTTTTTGACTTTCGCTGCAAAATGGGGTATATTTCAGAGAAGAGAACATTTGTGGAAGGGTGAATGCTCATGCGGTCATGTTTCGTGGCACTAATCTGTACGATGGCGCTTGCTGCGTCGGCGGAATCACCGGCTTTAGTCAAGGCTAAAGAGACCAAGTCGATATCTGTCGATACCGTCCGGGTCGAGGGATCGACGATGAAGGCCGAGAGTTCACTCGAGCAATTAACCAATACCGACCAGCAGCCCAAAAAGACGTGGTCAAAAATCAAGGATCTTTTCTTGTAGTACCTCATTTGTCGGTAACAAGAGCAAAAGAGCCGGTTTAGGATACTTTCGAGTGTCCTAAATCGGTTTTTTTTATTTCGGTAGAGTTTTCGCCGTGATGAGCGGGTTTCGGCGGTGGTAATCCCAAGGATGGAATCGCGTGGTTTTTTAAGGTTCCCACGGCGCTTCGGAAACTTCCCCATACAGACGGGGGGTTACCGTACCGAACGTAATCGAGAATTCGAATTCTTGTACGGGCGCACGTTTCCGGAAAGCCACTTCGGGGCTCAGCGACATTTCGAACGAAAAATAGGGGCGGTTTTCCATGATTGTGCCAACACGGGGAAAATAATCGACCGCCAGCCAGGCCCGTACATTATTAACATTGGCAAACTTCCCTTCGGCGCCGTCATACCCCCTGTTCTTGCCGCGAATCAGATAGACTTTGGGACCGAGGGCCGCATAGCCGATACCCGGTATATGGAACAGCACCCCGAGCGCTGCGTCGCCGTCGATCCCCTCATACCGTGCATCATGTTCGTTACTCGAAGAAAACCTGGTGGTTTGAGCGATTGCGACCGCGCCGACGAGGTCACGATACAGCGGGGTGCTCAGCTTAAGATGACCGCCGACCGAAAACCGATATTCGCCGTGGAATATGCCAAGCGTGTCGCGGGTGGTGGTGTCGGAAGCGACTTCGAGCTGGGTGGCTCCCAGGTCAAAACCGAAATTTATTAAAGAAACGGGGGAGTATGTGGCACGACAATGAATCCGGTTTAGAAGGGCGGGTATCTCACGGTTGGTAATGGTGTGGCCGCCCAGGCTGTAGGATAGGCCAATACCGATGCGGGCCGGGGGAAGTGGCGTAAGGGGATTGGCGAGATTTGAGGCCGATCCGCTTCGGATTAAAGCAATCAGCAGTATCAGTACGGCGCCGTACGTCGATATTGTTTTCATCGATGTGTCCTTCGCTCCATTCACCAATCCGTCATACTCCTTTTAGCCCTACTCGCAGCGTGGGCACCAGTACTTCACGTCTTTCTCCGCTATCGGCAGCACGAACTCCTGCGGGCTTTTGGTCACGATACCCTGACTTTCGGCATTGATCATTACGCGTATCCGCAAAGCGTCCGATTGCCCGTATGTGATGGAGTTGGACGCTTTGCCGTCGACCGTTTCGATCGTCCGATTTATCGATGCGGTGGTGACGGGGTCCATGGCGCCGTTTTGGTTCCAGTCGATGTCGAATAGACCGCCCGTGTATTGCCGTGCTTCCGACCAGTAGGTCGAATCCATACTATTGATAAGCTGGGAATCGGCGGTTGTGCCTTGATCGCGAAGAATGCGGTTGTAGGCTTGTTGGTATTCTGAATCCATGAGCGGTTCAACAAAATCACGATAACCGTTGAGATTCAAATCCGCGAACAGCGTATCGAAAACATCGCGCCCCGACGTATCTTCGTCCACTTTTACAATATCCAGCCGCTCCGGCACCATATCCCGGACCCCGTTGTCGTTGATGTCTTCGAAAGCGGGGCCCAGTTCCATCGTTCCATTGCCGTTGCGGTCTTCGCCCCGATTCGCAATGCCGTCCCCGTTGCGATCTTCGCCTGCGTCAAGACGGAAGTTGTCGTTGAGGTCTTCGAACGGAAGCCATTCCGCGACGGTATCGATTACATACTCATATTCCAAGGGGAATACGTCGGTGGTTTTTTTAGTGGGATGCGTGTAATACCACCATATCCGATAGCCCGTCACTTTTAAACTGAACGTCACCGCGGTACCGTCGGCCACCGGATTCCCGTTAACATCGGTCACCAGCGCCGCACACCGCATCGTGTAGGTACCGTCATTATTGTCCTGTATTTCACCAATATCCCGGCGTATGGTGATGGCGGCGGGCGGGCCGGCTATGGTGAAGAAAATGGTGTCCGATTTAATGGTGCCGAAATCGCTCGCCACTACCTTGATTTCGCGGAATCGACTTGGTATGGTACCGGCGAGCAGGAACGTTTCCGCGGTTCCATCAAGTCGTGTTACGGCCGAGGGAGGTACGATTCTTTCCCCTCCCCCCGGTCCGTCAAGCATGTTGGACGAAATATGGGCGTCTTTTACCCGGTTCCCTTCGGCGTCGAACGCCACCGCCATAATGCGCGCTTCACCACCGTTGGTGGCGATGACTTCGGGAGACCCCGTAAGCTCAATCCGGTGAACGTCGCTTGCCTTAAAATAGAAGTCCTTACGGGCGGTCGTAACTTCAGAGCTGTAATGAGCGGTGGCGCACACCGTGACGGTCGTAGCGAACGGTGGATTGGTGATGGTTACCGTATCGCGACCGTCCGCCGCGGTCGTACAGATTGCCGCGAATATCTCACCAAGATTTCCGGCGGTAACACTCACCTCGACCGGTACGCCGCCCAGCCCCGTACTCCCGCTTCCATCGGTGTAACGTATCCCCATTTTCGTACTACTTGCTCCGTCGGCAAGATACGTCGGATTATCGAGGGCTGCAATGGTAAGTTGGTTGGAGGAATAGTTGATTGCCGCTTTGGCCTCGGCTCCCGCGCCGGTGATCAGCACGGAATCAACACCGCTCCCCGTTCCTACGATACCGCAACGAGCTTGTCCGCGGTTGTCGGTTATCGAATCGGCGGTAACGATTACGGTCTTTTCTTGCTGCGGCGCAAACGACACCGGCTCACCCGTGATCGGATTCTTCATGGCGTCCACAAGTGTTATCAGTATGACCGACGTATCTTGGCCGTCGGCGTTGATGCTTCGCGGCGTGGCTCCCCCCACGATCTCAACTCCCGAGAATTCGACATCGATAGTCTGTACTTTGGTGCGATCGTTTGAGAGCGTTGCGGTGACGGTGGCCGTTGTGTTGCGACGGTCGCTTTGAACCCACGCCACCGCTTTGCCGGTCTCATCGGTTTCGGCACTCGCCGGCACAATGCCGGCGGTCGAAGAAAACAGCACACGATCACCTACGATCGGATTGTTTTGCTCATTCTTAACGAATACCGTCAGGATCGAACGGCTTGTACCGTCCGCTTGAATCACGGTCGGTGTCGCCCGGATGGTCATTTGGCGTGTGGCTACGAAATCGAGGCGACGTTGAGCCGATGCGATATCGCCGGCGCGATTGTGCGCGATTACCCGAAGGTGCATCGTAGTTTCGTAGTCTAAAGCCGCTATCGTGAAGGTGTCAACTCCTTCGGTGTTCGTTTCGCCCTTGACGGTATCCGATACCGGGGTTTTGTCCTTTGTATGGTAGTCCCGCACCAGCTCCACAATCTTGTCGTCGAGCGGCGTTCCTTGGGCGTTGGCAAACTCGACGATCAGCAATGCGTATGCGTCGGAGTTGACCTGAAGTCTGGAGGAACTCAGTGTCAGGCGTAATACGAGATCGGTAATATTGACGGTAATGGTCGAGCGGGCTCCGGCCGCGGTGACGATGATGGAATCGGTGCCGTTTTGGTTGCCGGTGACGACCAGCCTCGCTTTGCCGTCGAACCCCGTCAGTGAATCGGCGGCGGCTATCGAAAGGGGAGAGGAATCGCCGGCCGCGACTGAAAAAGAGATATCACGGTTGGCGATCGCATTACCGCTTCCATCAACCAGCGAAGCCGTCAGGACCGTACTTCGACCAACTTCAAGGTTCGAAGAGTCCAGCGCGAGGTCAATTCGGACACCCAGGAACGCTACCCGTGTTTTTGCCGTAAGAGTGCTGTCCGATACATGGTAGACCGTGATCTCGGCGGTATCGTTGATCTGCGTACTGGTCAGCCGCGCCTGCGCCCTTCCATCGCCGTCGGTAACACTCAACCCCGCTCCTCCTTCGATGTCGGGTGGATTCAGACCCGCAATGGTTCCCTTAGTACTGATAAATTTCACGGCCTCCCCGACGATAGGATTGTTGTCTTGATTGATAACCGTCACCGTTACGATTGTCGACGTTTTCCCGTCAGCCTTGATCCAGGCGTCTTCGGGCATCACTGTGATACGCTTTTGAACTCGTTCCTTGTTGGCGGTAACCGTGAATTGTCGCGTGACCCTCGTAGCCCCGTCAACGGCAAATTGTATCTCACGAGGGCCTTCGGTGGAATCGGGTACATAGAAAAAATCGGCGCCGCCGTTTGAATCGGTCACCGCCGTATCGCGCCATCCGTCCGAAACCTCGGCATGGATTGTTACGCCGGGAAGTACGCGCGTTTCGGTAAGGCCGGTATCGCGCATTACCGTCACGTTAACGCTCAGTGTTTCACCGATGACCGCATATTGATCGAGGATCGGAATGATTTTCGGTACGGCGGCATCGGT
>WJJU01000381.1 GCA_014729595.1 Chitinivibrionales bacterium | reverse complement strand
TTCCATGAATTCATTGGTAACGGCCACCGAGATGTTGAAGTTCGCAAGGAGGCCGTCTTTTTCTTTCATTTCGATAAAGTCCATGATCTCGGGATGCGAACATTCGAGAATCCCCATATTGGCGCCCCGCCGCGTGCCTCCCTGCTTTACAGTCTCGGTGGCGGTATCAAATACACGCATAAAGCTCAGCGGACCGCTGGACACCCCTTTGGTTGACTTTACCCGATCATCTTTCGGGCGTACTCGCGAAAACGAGAAGCCGGTGCCGCCGCCGCTTTTGTGGATGAGAGCCGTGTTTTTGACCGCCGAAAATATCTCCTCCATCGAATCTCCCACCGGCAGCACAAAACAGGCGGAAAGCTGTTGCAGCTCACGGCCGGCATTCATCAGGGTGGGCGAATTCGGCAGAAAGTCCAAACTCACCATCATGTTGTAGAACTGCTCGGTCCACATACCCACATTAGCATCCGGTTCGAACACCTTTTCGGCACCCGCCACGTTCGCGGCCACCCGATAAAACATCTCTTCGGGCAACTCCACTACACTGCCGTCGTCATCCTTTTTGAGATATCGCTTCTCAAGAACGACTCTGGCGTTGCGTGTCAGCACCGCTTTCCTTCGGAGCAAACGTTCCTTTATTTCGTCGGCCCCGCCTTTATCGGCATCCTTTTTTGCATCGCCCGCATTGGCGCCCTGAAAAACCGCAGATTTCACTGTTCCACCTGTTCCCGTGGAGGTTGGGTATACCGCCATCCTGGCCCTCTCCTACTATTACGTTATACTTTAGGGATACCATAAAAATCGCGCAATTTATGGGATACAAATTCTTTCGGGGGAGGCTGATGAAGGTCGGCCGCTCCATCACCCAGCCGTGTCTAATATATCACCCCGACGGAAACGAGTCAAGCAAAACTTGTATAAACCACACAATATATGGTATGATGTTTGCGTAGTGCTAACTACCGATAGTAGATTGGGCGACTTGGAGATCGACGCGAATCACCAGGCATTCCGCCGCGTATTCGAGCGGAAATTCATAAGGGTGGTGCGATGGCCAAAAGAAAGCACCACAAACTATTTTGAAACGATTCATCATATAATAATGTTTTCAGCCCCGGGAGAGTATGGACTATGGCCGAAAAAGCATTGGTTGACCTCAATAAGGTGAAGGAACTGCGGAAGCGTATCGAAAACCTTCGGGGGTATCTTTGACATTGACGTCAAGAAGGAAAAGGTCCAAAAACTTGAGCAACTGAGCGCCGCACCGGCATTCTGGAACGAGCCGGATGAAGCGCAAAAGACGCTGAAGCAGGCGAAGGGGCTCAAACAGGTTATCGAGCCGTGGGAGCATGCTCATAGCGACTGTGAGGATATCCTGGGACTTCATGAGCTGGCGATCGAGGAAAACGACGAAGGGACACTGGAGGAGCTGGCGGAGCAAACGGCGAAGTTGGAGAAAGCGGTCGACCATCTTGAGTTTGTGCGTAAGCTCAGTGGTGACGACGACACCGCCGACGCCATTTTCAGTATCCATAGCGGCGCCGGCGGCACCGAAAGCTGCGATTGGTGCGAGATGCTGTTCCGCATGTACACCCGGTGGCTGGATGCAAAGGGGTGGGATTATACTGTCCTGGACCTGTTGCCGGGTGATGAAGCGGGTATTAAAAATGTCATGATGGAAGTGAAAGGCGACTATGTCTATGGGCACCTTAAGGCCGAAATCGGCGTACACCGATTGGTACGCATTTCCCCCTTTGACTCCAACGCCCGACGTCATACTTCGTTTGCTTCGGTTTACGCCTACCCGATTCTCGAAGACGCCGAAGAGATCGAGATCGAGGATAAAGACCTGAAAATAGACACCTACCGCGCCAGCGGAGCCGGCGGACAGCATGTTAACAAGACCGATTCCGCCGTACGCATGACCCATCTACCCACCGGCATTGTGGTTCAATGCCAGAACGAGCGCTCGCAGATGAAAAACCGCGCCACCGCCATGCGGCTGCTCAAAGCACGGGTGAAACTGCATTTCAAAGAAGAAGAAGATAAGAAGCGGCAAGATAAGCTGGCCGACAAAAAGAAGATCGAGTGGGGAAGTCAAATACGCTCCTATGTTCTGCATCCTTACAACATGGTCAAAGACCTTCGCACCAGTGTTGAGACCTCCAATACTCAGGCCGTGCTCGACGGTGACATCGATAGGTTTATTGAAGGGTATTTATTGGAGTACGCTTAGGCCTATCGGAGCAACGTGTAGTATGGAATTAAGGGCCGGGTCCCGATCGAGGCCGGCAAATCCGGCCCCCTCCGCTTAACGTACCCCGGGCCACCCACCCACGTTCCCGAAAGATGTTGAGCACACAACCCGCATCGGAACTCGGTAAGCCCCTCCGGAGTGAAAACCGGAGGAGCACGAAGTGCGAAGACTTGGTGAGCACGAAGTGCGAATAATGCCCCCCTCAAAGGTGCGCCTTCACTTCCATCGAAAACATATGAATGCCGTCGCGAAACACCTTGTCGTCGAATGGTCTTACCCACTCGGCACGGTAGGTTCCGCCGAGGGAGAAATGCTCGCCGACATTGATGTTCGCGTAAGCTTCGATAAGGTGCGACACCCCCCCTTCACGCCCAAGAGCCATGCGATAGTCAAGGGGGCCGCCGATATCGACGTTGGCAAAGGAATATGACAGCTCTGCTATTCCCTTTCCGGGCGGATGGAAGGTTACGCCCGGCTGAAGGATATAGTAGGACCCGTTCGCCGAGTCAATGTCACCCCACCGCCGTGATTTTCCTATTGTCTCACGACAGAACAAGGACCATCGTGGACCCAGTTCCAACCTTTCGGTCAGCGTTACATGGCGGTCGACTATAGAGAATGTGTCGCTATAGGTCGGTATCAGGCCTTTTTGGTTCAGGCGAACAAGCTTGCTTTGAAGCTCAAATCGCCATTGATTTGCGCTCCAATCGATATGTGCGCCCCATTCGCGCCGCGTTTCCAGTTGGCCGCGCGCTTTTTGGAGTGAAGGCATGAAATAGACACCGGTATGGAGCCCGAGAAGGCTGTCGGGGCACCAGTCCATCTCTTGACGATATGAAATATCGGCAAAGGTTACCAACGAGTCATCCTTTTCACTGCCGTTGAGTATTACATATCCCGGCAACCAATTACGCACCGCTTCATTGCCGTCGCTGACCACATGCTCTTCCAGCGAGAGCAATCCTCGCCAGTCGACATCTCCCAAAATGCCGGGAATGAGTCCGGCGGGTGGAGCGAAGCTCCAGTCCCATTCGACGAGGGCCTTGCGGGTACGTTTCCCCGTGGTATCGTAGATCTCTTTTTCGTAGGCGTAATAATCTCCGCCCGGGTCGTAGTAAGGGACATTAGTAATCGAGTCGATGGAATAATCCCCAAGACCCGGCCCTCCGGCGTAATCGGTAACAAAGACGAATGAGGAGGCACGCTCGGTGTTCATGCTAAGATGCTGGCGAGTGGCGAAACCGGTTCGAATCGAGGAGACCTCGTTTGTGGCGGTGATCAGCAGCGATGCAAGGGTAAGATTGGGTAATGAATCGCGCTCGACGGTTCGGCGTTGATAGGTGCTGGTAGACGACAAAGTCCAAGCATCGAGAAGCGAATGGCTGAAACGCTGTGTCCATAAAAACAGCGAACTGGTATCGTGAGGCACTGAGCCGGCCCCCAGTATAGAACCGAATATTCCCCGCTCATCCTTAAACCGTCTGGAATAATAAACGCTCTCTTCAAGTGAAAGCGGCTCGAAAAAGCATTCGATCCCACCGCCCGCCGAGCCGCGTCCTACAAATGAAGTGTCATTGCTTTCCCACTCTTCATCGAGGGGAATGGTCCATGTGAACTGTCCATGTTTCAGCCCCAGCCTGACCCTGTTGCGACGACGAGTACGCTCCACCGGGCCGTCCTCGTGCAAAAACAGATCGCCTTGGTACTCGAACGAGAAGGGCCCCTGCGGTCGGATGAAAGTTTTATTGCTCCACCGCTGCGTAGCGATAGTGTCATCGCGGACATACTGCCCATACTTAAGGGTATTACCGATTCCGGGCCACGCCGTCAGCCCCACGGTAGCATCCCAGAGATTGAGACGCTTACCCTCGGCGGTATCGTATTCTCGGTCCCACTGCATGCGCCGATCGTACACCGACACCACTTCACGGCCAAAACGGGGACTAATGAACGTATGGTGCCCTTCAAGCCAGAATGAGCGTAGATCTTCGCTCTTACGCCCCAGCCGCATCCTCGAACGCGAAACGAGCCCGGTATTGTCTTCGTCGTCCAAGTCGGAAAAAAGATTTCGGTCATGATCATGGACGGCCAGGTCGCCGGAAAGCTCCAACCAATCCGATGGAGCGGCGTCGAGGCGGGTTTCGCTCACCACGATTCTCTCCGGCGCCGGTACCGGCGATCGTGCCGAGTAATCGCCCCTGCCGGTCGTATCATAATGATACACGTACACTCTTCGTCCGTCGTTGGTATAGCTGGAATCACGGTAGTACCGCCCTTCGCCGCTTCCAACCGCTCGAAACCATACATTATAAAGGTCATGCGTGGGTCTCGGATGAGGCTCGTGTACGTAGACGAGTGTATCTCCGCGATATTCGATACGATACAGCGGCATAAGCGCACTCTTTTCGTCTACATCGTTAGGATGCACTTTTCGCCCGTTGGGCACCAGTGGCAGGTCGTCTCCGGCCGACCGGAGAGGGCCGCGGGCGGAATCGATGTGGACGGGTAGGTCAATCGGGTGCTCTTTGTTGTCGGTTTCAACCCATACGACCCCACTCGCCGTCACAACCGAATCCCTGGAGGCGCCCCGCAGTACGGCGCCCGCCGAGGTTCGCTGATAGTCAAAAACTTTATACTCATAATCGACACGGATTATGTGTTCGTCTCGGATCGGGAAACGGGGAGTAAAGGTTATGGACGCCAGGTCGTAGTCGACCACATAATCTTTGTCTTCGCCCTCCTCCAGTTCTTTGCCCTGAACTCGTACCCGCACGGTCCCGCCAATCGGGTTTATGTAATCGGCCTCGCCATTCCCGATCAGATAATATGGTCCCTGAAAGCCGAATTGTCCATAGATGGTCTGAATCGCATATTTCCCGCCGGTAATCGCACCAAAGCCTCCGGCGGACAAATGTCGGCCCTTATAGTTTGCCGAAATTCCCTTTACCTTTTTGCTCCCCTCCAGTAGCCCGCCTTCGGGCCATACCTGATATTGATCTCCGACGGTGACGTCATAGCGCGGGTTCACGAGAGACACATAGACCATGTCCAACTCGCCGATCTCCCGCGTGACTCCCTCGAGCGAGGTGCCTTGGTCCGAAATGTTTGCGGAAAGCTCGGTTTGGGGTGCGATTTTTCCGAACACGCTGACTTCGAGTGCTTGCTCCAGATTCATTCGCCCCTGACTCCCCAGCGAAATTCCGATGCTCTTATAGCCAGAGAGCGTGACCGGCCGTTCGGTGGGATCATTGCCGTAGCGTGCCGCACCAACCGGCGAGGTGACGCCGGCCGTATCGTTTGTATCGAGATAGCTTGGCGAAAATAGCCAATAGCGCCTGCGCAAGCCATAAAAATCGACCTCGTAGCGAACCCTGATGGGAACCCCCGAATCGATGGGCTCCGAAAAAATCAGCCCGGTACCTTCATTAATGCGAACAGAATGCGCCGACCTCACCGAATCTTCGAGTTCCACCGTGAGCGTCGCGGTATCGAGGAAGTAGGGGCCTAAAGAATATGGACCCGCGGAGCCGTTCGCGATTAAGGTCGTATCAATGCTCATAGCGTACGCAGACGATACTACCAGCACTAAATATATAAGGAATTGTTGTACGTTTTTTGGCATGAATATTCGGAATAAAGGAGTTTTTTTGCCGCCGACGGAATGCCTACTCCGGGGGCTACCCAATAGAAATGGAGGTGCACGGGACCTAGAATTGTCTCAAATTATAGTCAATGTGTGCCGTAAATCTTTTCGGCATGGATTACGTACTGCCAAAACAGCATATTCGCACAAATTTTAGAGAGGTGAATGTACGCCCGCGGGCTCGAAAAGGCGTCATCGCCGACGGTGGCGACGACGTCGGCCTCAATCATAGCCCCAAATATGCGGAACATACGCGCATCGACACTTTGCGACAGGATTGTCCTTGGACGAGAAAATATATGCTCGCCGTTCAGACGGCATATTGAGCGGCTTCGGCATCGTCATACCGACGGCAATCCAAGGGTCGTCCCACGTTACCGCGCTGATAGTATTTTATACCCTCATTTTAGCATAGCGCGACCACTGATCTTGCATGGTTGAATTCAACCATCATTTTCTTGCGAGGAAACGCTTTCTCGTGCGTATTGTCGGCCCATGCTCGGCAAAGAAAAATCAGTTCCCGCGGAATCGCGCCCGGAAGCCGTCTCGCTCGACGCGGAAGGCTGATAAGACTGTAGAGCCTTCTTGGGCATCCGTTTTCGGAGTGCGCCTCGCTTCGTTCACGGTCACTGAAGTCAGGCGGGGCTTGAACTGAGCGATGAGCAAACTGTGGAAATCGGCGGAGAAATGGGTAACGAGGTTATGCCTGAACCGGCCATAATTGCAGAAAATGTCACTAAACGCTTTGGTAGCGTTCTTGCGGTGAACGACCTGAGTTTTTCCGCGCCCGCCGCCATGTGTTTTGGTCTACTGGGCCCCAATGGGGCCGGCAAGACAACTATGATGAAGATGATCTACGGCAAGAGCCGACGGGACGGCAGTCCCCCCGGGAAAATCAGTGTTTTTGGCTGGGACCCGGCGGTCGATGAGCTGGCGATCAAGTATGTTTCCGGTGTTGTTCCGCAAGAAAACAGCCTCGATGAAGAACTGAATGTAGAACAAAACCTCCGCATTTTCGCGCGATTTTACGGTCTGCCGCGCGCTGAAACGCAAAAGCGCATAGCCGAATTGCTCGCATTCATGGAACTATCCGAAAAGCGAACCGCTCGGATAAAGGAACTGTCAGGTGGTATGAAACGCCGCCTGATTATCGCCAGAGCGCTGTTGAACAATCCGCGGCTCCTGATTCTCGATGAACCGACAACGGGGCTCGACCCCCAGGTACGCCATCTTATTTGGGACAAGCTTCGCAGCCTGAAAAAGAAGGGCATGTCTATCCTGCTTACCACCCATTATATGGAAGAAGCGTTTCAGATCTGCGATCGCATTTTGATCATGGATAAGGGGCGGCGCATTGTCGAAGGGCATCCGCACGAGCTGCTGAGAAAGCATATCGAAGGTTACGTTCTCGAGATAATTTCCAGAGAAGTTTTTCAGGGAATCGCCTCCGGCATACGATCCGAAAATATCCGTATAGATGAATCGGCGGACACCGTTCGCCTCTACGCAAACGATCCCGACGTACTTCGGGCCGTTGCCCACACGCTCGAACCCGGCGACTTCTACCTTCGACAGGCAAATTTGGAAGATCTCTTTCTCAAAGCAACAGGACGGGCGCTGAATGCCGCGCAATAATAAAATGTCATTCCCGCCATTGTGGGTTCGTGTACACAGCGTGTGGTACCGCCACTACCGGGTGTACACACAAAACATAGTCAGCAACGGATTGCCTCCTTTTCTCGAACCACTCATATTTTTGGCGGGAATCGGGCTGGGAATGGGAAAATATGTCTCTGAAATGGAGGGCATTCCCTATCTGCGTTTTCTTTCCACCGGCCTTCCCATCACCGCGGCAATGTTTACCGCCGCTTTTGAATGCTCGTTCGGCACATTTATCCGGTTGGAGTTCGACAAAGTATACGACGGCATGCTTGGCGCGCCGATAACCGTCCATAACTTGCTTATCGGCGAAATTCTTTGGGCGGGAACCAAGGGGATGTTCTTTGCAACCGCCGTTGTACTGGTGGTGCTCGCATTTGGTCAGGTGCCCGCAACGGCGCTTGTCGTGGCCCCGGTAATCGGTTTTCTGACCGGGATCATGTTTGCCGGTCTTTCGCTTTTCGTAACGTCTTTTGTAAAGACAATCAACCATTTCAATTTCTATTTTACCGGCTTTCTCTCGCCAATGTTCTTCTTTTCGGGAGTAGTCTTTCCCGTCGGCAACCTTCCGGAGAGTATTCGACCATTTGCCGAAATCTTTCCTTTAACCCACTCCGTACGGCTTATGCGCCGGTGTAGTTTGGGGAATTTTTCTCCAATACTTGGTTGGGATGTAGCGTTCATCGTTATATTCACGGTAATTGCAGGCCATTTTGCCATACGAAGGCTTTCTCGACGATTGATAGGGTGAATCAAGGCTCCATAAGCCAAAGGTGTACTCACACCGATGTTATCATCATCGGTGCAGGTGCGAGTGGGCTGATGTGCGGGATTGAAGCCGCTCGACGAGGCCGCCGCGTGATTATTCTCGAGAAAAATAGCGCGCCGGCCCAAAAAGTACTCGTTTCCGGAGGTGGAAACTGCAACGCCACCAATAGCCTGATAGACCCTGAGCGGTATGCATGCACCAATCCCCGCTTTGTTCTTTCCGCGCTTTCGCGGTTCGATTATTATTCCATGCTCGACTTCATGAGCGCACATCGGGTTCGGTATACGGAAAAAGAAAACGGGAAACTCTTCTGCACCGATGGCGCCACGGCTTTGGTCACGGCACTTCTAAATCAATGCAAAAAGCATTCGGTCTCTCTTTTTACCGATCAGCCGGTAGACGGGATATCGATCGACGACGACATGTTCAC
>WJJU01000380.1 GCA_014729595.1 Chitinivibrionales bacterium | reverse complement strand
TCTCCTAAAAGCACGATTGAGCGCAATTCGCCCATATATTTAGAAGGTCAGTGTGGGTGGCATGGGGTTTGCAGCCGCGGCTGACCCAAAAACGGCCGAGACGGTTAAGGTATAATCCGAAATATTCAGCGAGGAGTGGAAATTATGATCGCAGCATCGAGCAGAGGTCCCGAGAAAATATCGCTTACGGCGGCCGTTCGGACTGCTCTTGCCTGGGTCGGCAAAATGGATAACCCGGATCAAACGAAATGTACTCTTCTGCCATCCATCGAACTCGACTTACCGGGGAACAACCCCTCTAAATCGCCCAATAATACCGTCGACGTTTCGCCCGCCCAAAAACGGACACAAACACCTCCACCTCAGACCTATAGCTGGTGGTAAACGTTCAACGGCGACCGGGATACTTGTCCCCGATCGCCGTTTGATCCTCCGCGTTTCCAACGCCGATACCGCGCCGTATTTCTCTCCGCTTAGGATTACCCGAATGAGCGGGCGAACAGCTCCTCGACGGCGGTGCGGCTTTCATCCGTAAGATTACGTGTTCCTGTACCGCAAAACGATTTTTCAACGATGAATGGACGATCTTCGGTCCATTCTCCATGGCGCCAGGTAAACCATTTGTGACGCAATTGATCAAACACATGAACGTCGCGATTGAAAAACTTGCCGAGTTCGATGCCCCAGCCGGTTCCTCCACGAATTGTATCGTCTTCCAGTATGGTTCCTACGGCGAAAACCTGGGATCCTTTGTTGACCATATGAAATATCGATTGAAATACTCGTCGTATCTTTTCGGACTGAGCATACTGCCGATGCATGTGGGTCGAAACGATTTCCATGCTTATGTTTCCCCGGCGAAGCTCATCGTCACTCAGCATATAGACGTTTTTTTCGCGCTTGATATAGTGACCTTCAAAAGAAAAGGTGACTTCATTAACTCCCCACTTTTCGGCGCACTCGCCGAAAAACTGCTCGGCGCCGACATGGCCACCGCTATACAGTGTGCAATCGGATGCTTTCAACATTAATACCTCCTGAAATCCCCCCAAAAGGAACATTTTGATCATGATCGTTATATCCAGACCGAGTTGATTATACCATGAAACGAACCATAACGCCATAGCACTCGGTCAGTAAATAAAAGCCTCATCACTCTTTCCGTAAAACGCTTCAGAAAGAGCGACGTACCGCGGCAGGGAAATATACGAAAATCCCGCCACGCCGGGTAGTTTGAATTATTGTGAAATGCGCACAACAAAATATTTATTATATGTACTTTTGGTAACATAAATTTTGCGTCATTCATGTAAAATCTTTGTTAGAAGTTTCTTAGAAAGCTATTTTGTGACGTAATGCACTTTTTTTTGTGCACGAACTGCATGTATTTTGTATTATTGAGGACATAAAAGGAACATTGAACATCGATGAGAAAACCGAGTCAATCACTATCCTGATCGCTGTACAATGATAATAAACCCATCCACAAATTCGCGATACTTTATTTCATCTATTTCACCGCAAGGTTTCCCCGCCGTATGGGCGTCAACATACACATGGTCACAATGAACAGCAAAGGAGCGCACTATGGCAGCAGAAAAATGCTGTGGATCCGGAACGCAGGTTTCGGAGGAAGAGCTGCATAAACAGCTCGATCAAGTCTTGGAAGAGTATAAAGACAAACCGGGCGCATTGATTCCGGTCTTGCAGATAGCCCAGACGATGTTCGGGTATCTGCCGGAAGCTGCGTTGAAGAAGATCAGTCTCGCTCTGGATAAACCTTACAGCGAGGTTGCGGGTGTTGTAGGGTTCTACTCATTCTTTTCGACGGTTCCCCGCGGAAAGCATCTCGTTCGAGTTTGCCTTGGCACGGCGTGTTACGTGCGTGGTGGCAAGGAGGTGCTAAACTCACTTAAGAAGGAATTGGGGATCGATGTAGGGCAGACGACGGATGACAGGTTGTTTTCACTCGATGTCGGTCGATGTTTCGGGGCCTGTGGATTGGCGCCGGTGATAATGGTTGATGACGATGTTCACCAGAGGGTGAAGCCGACTAAGGTTGGAGGACTCCTGAACCAGTACAGGAACAACGCCGCGCAGGAGGGAGAATAATAC
>WJJU01000379.1 GCA_014729595.1 Chitinivibrionales bacterium | reverse complement strand
GAATAATTGCGGTCGCTTGCTCGTTGTCGGTTGACGGCGGTGCAAGCTGGGTGGGAATACTCAACTCCGACGGCATATACCGTTCCGACACCGAACACTGGGGCGATGACGCTTGGGTAATCCCCGACAGCGTTTACCATCCGGCCGTGGGGCGCATGATTGCGACGAAATCCGGTTCATGTGCCGTCAAGGTTTCCGATTATATCGGCTGTGCCTACGGGACCTGCTACGAAGATCGCTCCGACGCATTTTTCGCCGTCATCGATTAGTGACGGCCATCACTTGAATACTACCTAAAAATCGTCGATTTTCCCCCTGCCCTCCCGCTACGTATACGTAAGGTAATTGTAGGTAAAATGACACCAGCGTCGGTTTTTTTTTACAATCCGGCTATCTTCCCTTGCGCTTATTTGTTTGAAATCAAGCATTTAACTTGGTACACGGCTTGCTAACCGTGGGGTGAACCGGTGCGGAGTGGGTTCTGCGTCGGGAATCACCCTTTTCACTTATCCTTATCCGCGAGTTTGACACCGCGGTTTGGAGCTGGTTCGACATGCTTATCAAGAACCCGGCCACTGGGGCGACGCTTGCGACGGTCGTGAACAAGGCCGGCAAACCGGGGTATGATTACGGGACCTATTGGGAGAGCGGATGGAAAACGGTTTCGTATGATCTCAGTGCATTCGCAGGACAAACGATTCGCTTATGGTTCGGAGCCCGTCAGGACGGCTGGGGTGACCAAATTGCCGTATATGTGGATGAAGTCTCGATTGCATGTCGTTAAGTTAATTACAATATGAAGGGAGTGTTTACTATGAAAATCGGATATTTGCTTTGCACCGCCGGGATGATTGCTCTTGCAGCGAGGGGAGTTATGGGAAGTGCCTTTATGGAAGCACGGGTGGATCCCGAAGTAATTTCGGCCGGTCGGGAAACGCCGATTACCGTATCTATTTCCGTCGCCGATTCGGAGCTTGCCGCGGATTCTCTGGCGGTGTATGAAGTGACATCCTCGGGATGTGCCGCAACGCCGTTCCTTACGCTCTACGACAACGGCGAGGAAGGGGATGCGGTGGCCGGTGATAATACGTTTACCGGTACCGCGGTGGTAAATAAACCATATTCAACAACGGTCACGATCAGGGTGATCGGTTACTTTCATGGGATAATGAAACCGATTCAATCGCAGGATTTCGCCTATACGGTGGAGGATAGGTAAACACGAATGTCACCGATCACACGAAACCGTTTTAGCGGTTATTTTCGGCGGGTTATGGAACGGCCCGAATACAAGATGGTGGGATCGCGTGATAATCGTAATGTTTAGATTACGCCCTCCTCGTTCAACGGGGTGGGCGTAATGCTTTGATGTGGTGTCGGCTGGCTATGAGATCTATTTGCCGCAAATTAAAGGCGCTTCTTTTGGTGGGAATTATCGCGTCGGCCGCCGTTGGCGGGTGCGGGCCGGCGAATGAGGATGTTATGTTGTGGAAAGTGCGGATCTATCGTGGGGGGACGGGGTTATGTGTCGAAACCGCCGACGCCGACACACTCGAACGCCTGGTTCGGGGATTGCTCGAGACGGCCGACAACGGTCTCTGGGAAGCGGTCACACCGGAACGGATCCAAGAAATCAAGCGTCGTGATTCCTGCGTGGAGGTTGTATATCGGCAACCGCGAGAGACAACGGTCGCGCTCGATGGGAAGGTGATCACGTTCGACCGGGTCTTGATACCGCTCGACGGGCTCTATGTTTACGACGGCGGCGCGGTTGCCGTGTTTTGGGGCAACGGCTCGTATGAGGGTTTTCCTCTATTGAATAGCGCCGGCGTATCGGCCCTTACCAAAGCGCTGAGCAGGTTGGAATCATTCAAGCCGTAAGAGCCGCTTTCAAAATAAGCCACTACTCAGGCCACCTGCCGCCACCAAGCCGTTTGTAACGGCTAATCCCGACACCGATGCGCGATTGCGGGGGGGCCGTACCCTGAGCCCCCATACCGCCAATCGCGAACCGAACGCCCGATCCTATATGAATAAATTGTATCGCGCGTTGTCCGCCTGTTCCAGGTAATAGGAAACGCCGCCGAACTCTATCCCGTCAATAAGCTCTTCCTTTTTG
>WJJU01000378.1 GCA_014729595.1 Chitinivibrionales bacterium | reverse complement strand
TTTTTCGGTTATTCCAACCACCAAGGCTTCAGTTTCCACCCAAATAGTATCCGCTTCTTCTTTTATTTCCTCTTGCCTTTGTTCGGCCTTCCTTTCTACCTCAATCGTGTCCTGTTGTTCCGCGGTATCGCTGTCTTCCGCTTCCGCCTCTGCTTCACCCTCTACTATCGCAGTGTCCCGTCGCTCCTGTTCCTCCATCCTTTCGGCAAGTTCTTTTTCTCTGATTTCACTGGGATGCGGCCTATTTAGAATTCTCTCGTAATAAAACTCTCCGGTAAAAAACCAAACGGCCAACAACATAAGAAGGAACGCCAGCAATGTATTCTTGTTCACTTTTTATTCTCCAACCCCTCTTCGGTCAAACCTTCTCTTATCGGCGAAGAGAAAGGATTACATCGTATAAATCTTTTCAATATCAGCCACCCCATGCGCCACCACGACTCCGTCTGAATAACCCTTTTTGCATAGGCCATACAGGTGGGTCTATGGCGACAAACTCCCGGTGAAATCATCAACAGGGCTTTCATTGCCCCAACACAAAACGAGAGGAAATACCAAATTACCGCTCTAGTGTTTTTCTCCATTCTTCGTACCGCGTAGCGATTTCAGCGACACGACTTAGCCTGGCACGCCCGTAGTTTGGCCTGAAGAGAATATCTAAAGGAGGCCGGTGATCGTCTAATGCCCGACGAAACACCTCGCGATAGGTTCGCTTTATTTTGTTTCTTACGACAGCATTACCGTGCCGCTTGGATACCAAAACAGCAAACCTACTGTAGGGAGCTTCGCTACGGCGGTAGATGACCATGAATTCAGCGCACCGCCACCTCTTGCCGCTCCGCAAAATGTCCGCAATCTCCTTCCGACCGCGGATTCTTCTTGCTCTTGGCAGTCCTGCCCGCAATAGATCAGTCTTACTCGTCGGATACGGTCAACCGCTTCCGACCCTTTGCACGTCTACGCTTCAATACAGCCCTTCCATCTCTGGAAGATGCCCTGCTGCGGAAACCATGCTTATTGGCTCTTTTGCGGTTGGACGGTTGAAACGTCCTTTTCATGAAGGATTCCTCCTCTTCAAGAGAAAACATTAAAAATGCTAAACTCCACCCTATCGCGTCAACGTCTGTGCTAAGCTTACGTACTAATCACAATATTTAGAATAGAATAACACATTATATTGTATGCTCCTTAAGCATTTCGGCGCCGTATTCACCATACCCGCCTATTTGCCACAGCCTTGCTTTGCTTTATTAGCCTGAACAAACGTAATTTTTCTCCTATGCGCACCCATCTATGGACCGATATCCTCGAAAGAATACAAAGATCCGTCGATTCACATCGCTACGAAACGTGGTTTCGTCCGCTGGTACCCATACAGTCGGCAGATCCTAACGAACTCACGCTCGGTGCTCATAACCAATTCATTGCCGATTTTTTGGATCAACATTACAGCACAACCATCTTAACCCTGGCAAAGCAATTTCATCCCTCAATTTACAAGGTTTCATTTACGGTTATTCAAAACATACAACAAAAAGCTTCGTCTTCTCCCCCTTCCGCCCCTCCCGCCAACAGCGATGAACAACCCGAATTTGAAAAACTTCGCAATCTTAACCCCCTCTATACTTTCCAGCAGTTCGTCGTCGGACCCGGTAATCAGTTTGCAAAGAGCGCTTCCAGTGCGGTCGCGGAAGCGCCGGGAAAAACAAAATTCAATCCATTGCTCATATACGGCGGAGTTGGACTTGGCAAAACCCATCTTCTTCATGCAATCGGCAATCACGCTAAAAATCTCGCCCCCACTACTCGCGTCGCCTATGCCTCTTCGGAAGACTTTTACTTCAGCTTCATTGATGCTATCAAAAACAACGAAACAAAACAGTTTGCCGAACAATTCGCCTCAAAAGATATCCTACTCATGGATGATATACAATTTTTGGCCGGAAAGGAAAGTACCCAGGAAGAATTCTTCTATATTTTCAACATTCTCCATCAAAATGGAAGGCAAATAGTCCTAACGTCCGATCTTCCTCCTGCTCGCCTTCAAGGCCTGCAGGACAGACTTGTTTCGCGCTTTCAATGGGGCCTTGCGGTTGATATCCAACCACCCGATCTCGAAACTCGTGTCGCTATCCTAAAAAAGAAGGCGGAAAAGGATAAACTAAGTATATCCGAAGAGGTACTCTATTTCATTGCGGAAAATGTTCCTTCAAATATTCGTGAACTCGAAGGCATAATAATAAAGGTTCTCGCTTACGCCTCAATTACGAGAACCGACATTAGTATCCCGCTCGTTAGAAATATCCTCCAATTATCTTCACAGGAACAACGCTCTAAGGTTTCAATTGAAGAAATCATAGATTACGTCGCATCATACTACAAAGTTCCCGTCGATAATCTCAGAGAAAGAAACCGCAGAAAAGAAGTAGCCCATAGTCGCCATGTGGCCATGTATATAGCAAAAAACCTGACGAATCATTCACTGAAAACTATCGGCCTTCATTTTGGCGGAAGGGATCACAGCACGGTGATTCATGCGGTGAAGCATGTTCAAACTATAATGGAAAAAGACGAAGATCTTAGGAACGAGATCAATTATATTATTGCTCACTTGAGTTCTTAACGCTTATTAACATTGATAACTAGTTCATTCTTTCTTTCAACGGAATATATGAGATATTCAACAGAAAATCAATGCTTTTTCAATGCATACAATAATTTGATTTTAAATGAGTTAGAAAGATATTCATAGTTATTAACACCTTTAATACCATTCTTATTTTAATTTAACGTAATCTTAATAGTTGTCTAACGGAGCAGGAGCATAGTCATGGCACTTGTTATCGAGAAAAAAGCTCTCCTCGATCTAATACAGAAGAGCTACCCGATAGTACCGGCGAAAAGCTCACTCCAAATTCTATCTAATCTTCAACTTTCACTTGAAGACGGCACCGTAGAGATAATGGCCACCGATTTGGATCATTCCATTCGTGTTTTTTCAAAGGTGGAATCAGAAGACTCCTTCGAAGTTACCGTGAACGCCAAGAAGCTGTTCGAGGTCGTACGTGAACTTCATGACGGCCCTCTGAAAATAGTTGTCGATGAAAACGTGGTTACCATAGAAAGCGGCGGTTCTTTCGTCTGCAAAATTGCAGGTGCCGATGCACACGATTTTCCGGCCTTTCCCGTGCTTGAGGAAAAGAAAAATTTTGAGGTTCCTCTCACGGTGCTTAAAGATCTAGTTCAAAAGAGTTCATTTGCCGTTTCACGTGACGAATCGCGAGCTTGTTTATGCGGTGTATTGTGGGAGTCCGATCAAGACTCTACGGGTATGGTTGCAACCGACGGCCATCGTTTGGGGAGTTGCTTTTACCAAGACGTGATAAATGTTGAGAGCAAATTGTCGGGAATAGTATCACCTAAGAGCCTTCTCCATCTTGTTCGCATAGCCAATGCGGAAAACCCCGATACCGTCATCCATGTATCGATGGGAGTGAAATACGTTCTTTTCAGCGACGAAAATTTCACTCTTTGCTCAAAACTCATCGAAGGCCCTTATCCCGATTACGATAAGGTTATTCCAAAGAATAACCCTAAAACGGCCGTAGTAGATCGTTCATTGATGCAGGAGGCGGTTCGGAGGGTGTCGGTGCTTTCAAACCAAAAAACTCACCTTGTGAAGTTCTCTTTCAGTCATAATGGATTGGAAATCGCCGTATTGAACCGCGATATAGGTGGCGAGGCTCGCCAGCAAGTTCCTATTGAATGGAGCGGCGAGGAAGAACATGTTGTTGGGTTTAACGCACTCTACCTGTCCGAAATACTCAGCATAATCGGCACGGATAAGGTGAGGATGGAGATGAACACCCAAATAAGTGCTTGCCTCTTGTTTCCGGTCTATGAAGAGGAACGGCAAGGCTGTCGTGAACTGTTTTTGATTATGCCTTTGCGGATCATGGAAGAGCGTTAATGCCGGATCGTCGCCATTTAAGTTTAATATCGGCACCGGTGCTAAAAATACCGCGATCACATCGAAAGCTTCAGTGACCGTGGCGGCTGCTATAATCAAAAAGAGCTACATTCCGACCGAGCACGATTTATGTTCGTTGAATCCTCTCGTAAACAGTCTCCCCTTCCAAGCTCTCCGGCCGAGGGGGAGGCATAGATCTGTAGCATCACAGCATTAACGGCCATTTGTGTCGCTTCGATACCTCAATATCAATTTCTTTCGCAATTATGATCATGCGGAGATAGAACTGCCCGAGCGCGGTGCACTCTTTGTTGGAGCGAATGGGGCGGGCAAAACCAATCTTCTCGAAGCGATCCATTATTTGTACACGGGACGTTCGCAACGCGGTGCTTCGAAGCGCGACGTTATTCAACGCGGCCGGCCCGTTTCATCACTTTTCGGTAAGCTTCGTTCATTCGAGGGCTCTCAAGAGAATGAAATATCCTACAAGCTTTATAGAAGCAGCCCGACGGTGGTCGAGCTTAACGGAAAGCGTTTGAGCAGCCTGTCCGAGTGGTTCGGACAAGGTATGGTTGTTTCTTTTGGGCCGGAGGATATTGCGCTGGTCACCGGCGGACCGGTGGAGAGACGACGATACATGGATGTTCTTTTGAGTCAGCGGGATGCTTCGTATCTATCGGCACTGATATCGTACCGTCGGAGTCTTGCCCAACGAAACAGCCTTCTTCAGGCGGGTCGTTCCGGTGATGAGTTAAGCGTATACGAAGAGCGAATGGCGCAAGACGGTGCGCTGATATTTCAGTTTCGAAGCGAAAGCTTTGAGCGAATATCGTCCATATTTAAAAAATTTTATGCGGAAATCAGTGCCACGAACGATAGAGCTGAGATAGAATACAAGCCATCAATTTCCTTTCGAGGATCTGCACCGCGGTGCTGGAAAAATGTATTTTATAACACTTTGAAAGAGCAGAGGAAACGAGACTTTTCTTTAGGATTTTCTTCCGTCGGTCCGCACCGCGATGATCTCCGTTGCATGGTTGGTGGTCTGCCGGCGAAAACGCATGCATCACAAGGCCAGAGCAGATCGGTAGCACTGGCCCTTCGATTGTCTGCAATGGAGAGCCTTCGCAACGCCAAAGGACGGAAGTTAACGTTGCTGGTTGACGACGCCTTTGCGGGGTTGGATGCCGCCAGAAGGGAGCGGGTGTACCCTTTAGTTAAAACACAGGGACAACTGTTCGTAACTTCGCATTCAGTCGATATACCTCAGTTGGGTGATATTAGCCGCTTTTCCGTCGAGCATGGAATCCTTTCCCCTCTATGAAACGCAGTAAGAGACCAAAGGCACTGTCGCAGTTGCTCGAGTCGGTGCTGAAAAAGCACGGGTACCTTAGTGTATGTAGAGAGCATGAAGTAATGCATAAATGGCCGACCATTGTCGGTGAGCGTGTAGCCGCGGTTAGTTCCTGCACTGGTGTAAGTGACGGCAAATTGTTTGTGCACGTAAATTCAGCGCCTTGGCGCCAGGAAATAAGCTTCATGAAAAAAGAGATACTCAGCAAGATACGGAGCCAAACCCGCTGCAGCAGCATAGTGGATATTGTTTTTCACTAAGGTTCACTTTCAGAAAGAGGCACGTACCTGAGTGTTGGGTGAAGTCGAATTGAGGCGCAACGAAGCATAAGCGCCGTTACGGTCTATTTGATTCGCTACGCACGGATGCCCGGCATGAACGCCGGCTCATTTTGAAAACGTCTCTAAACGAGGAATTAGACATCAATTTATTTAATCGGCCGACTATAAAAAAGCTACCATGCCCGGCTTATTCCCCGTCGGCGTTCAGGCTTGCTTTTTTCCAAACCGGCTTAGCTTGGGAGACCCCACAATGGGTGACAACAAATACAATGCGGTAAGCATAAAGACCCTCAAAGGGCTTGAAGCTGTTCGGAAGCGTCCCGCCATGTATATAGGCAGTACCGGTGCGGTAGGCCTTCACCATTTGGTATTTGAGGTTGTAGACAACTCAATCGATGAAGCTTTGGCGGGTTTCTGCGATACCATCAAGGTTACCATTAATGCGGACGGTTCCGTATCGGTAGTAGACAATGGACGTGGTATTCCGGTGGACTATCACGAGGAAGAAAAAATGTCGGCGTTACAGCTTGTTCTAACGACACTTCACGCCGGAGGAAAATTCGATAACTCCTCATACAAAGTATCCGGTGGTCTTCATGGCGTGGGAGTATCATGCGTTAACGCACTTTCGGTTTTTTTGAAGGCCGAGGTTTATCGCGAGGGCAAAATAAACGTAATGGAATTCGATAAAGGAGTTCCCGGCGGCGATATTCGAGTAATTGGCGATACCGAACTTACCGGCACTTCCATTACGTTTCTTCCAGACCCCGAGATATTTGAGACGGTTGAATTCAGTTTCGACGTTCTTTCCAAACGCCTCAGAGAACTTGCTTTCTTGAATAAGGGAGTTAAGATAACGGTTCGCGACGAACGCGAAGAGGATAAATACCACGAATTTTGTTATCCCGGCGGTCTTTACGAATTTGTAAAATTTCTCGATGAGAACAAGACCCCGCTG
>WJJU01000377.1 GCA_014729595.1 Chitinivibrionales bacterium | reverse complement strand
GTTATAGAGGTAGGCTGTTTGAGTATGGCTTTGATGCGTCGTTTGTACCGACGATTCTTGAGGAACAAGCATCCTGGCCGCCTCCAGCGAATCGAGCGCGTCTTGATCAAGATGGTGACCGCCGCCGCGGCGCTCTTGCTCCGAAGCGATCTGCTGAAGACCTACCAGTATTATCTTGTCCTTGACCCGCCTGCCGCTTTTTCGACCGGCCGCTAGTACCGTGTCAAGAAGTACCAAGTCGCGCTCTTGAAGGTTTTCGCCCCGCACGACGGCTCCACGCTGATGCGCCCGAAGGTACGTAACGTACATGCGAGCGGCCGCTAAGTTGCGGAATAGGATAAACTCCCGACCGGCGTCGTTTTTTCGGATGAGTATCAGTTCTTTGAGGATAAGGTGAAGAAGCGCGTTTTCGGTTTCCGTATCGCCGATTCCTATCGTTGCATTTACGACATCCTTTGTGCGAATCAACGAGACCGCATTTTCCCCTTTGACTTTCACGGATTCGGTATCATAGAGAAGAAGGAGAATTTTGAGCACTCCGCCCACGCTTCGCTGCACGATATTGTCGTCGGTTTTTTTCATGGTGTCGCGAAGGCGTTTGACAACCAGTTGCACAATGTTGGCCAGCCACGGAGGGACTGAATTCATGGTGGCTTCGAACAGCGACTCATCAACGACGGTCGCGGTTACATCCTCTATCACCTGCGCCGTCGCACTCCGCTGCTGGTGGTCCAAGAGTGACAACTCCCCGAGAACGCTGCCCGGTCCCAGAACCGCCAATTCCACCGTCCCGTCGCCTTCCTGTTTCAGAATGCGTGCCTTGCCGGAGCGAATGATAAACATTTCGGTGCCTGTCTCGCCTTCGATAAACATCAGGCTTCCCCGACGGAATTGCTGCTCGTGTTGACGAATCACATGTTGCTGTGCGCCGATTTTGCTGCGCTTGCCGCTTTGCCGTGAGATGCTTCTCATGAGACCTCCATCTCGAACTTCGGCAACCACTCGCGGATTTTCTTTATCCGACTCAGCGTCTCGGGCCTGAAAATAATCGACATGTCGTCTTCCGAAGGCCACAAATTGATCAAGTTGAGCCTTCGCAAATCGACAAGGTGCTTCTGAAGATGTTCGGGGTTCTTATCCGACAAGTCCTCCAGGAGTGCGTTGCGTGACAGAATGGTCCCGTCTTCGGTGACGTTACCTGACTTTTGCGCAATGTATGCGATATTGTCAAGTATCGCAATCGCGTCGTCGGGAATTGTGAGTTCGCGGAATGTGCGCTGCCGGCTTTTAAAAGTCAGGTACTCGAAAAATAGCTTTAGCACCTCGAGATCATTCATGCAGATGTGCTTTTTTCGCTCCCCATCTTCCACAACACTCACTATTCCCCGTTTGGCGAGCGAAGCAAGTTCGTGATGAATGTCTTTTTTCTTAAGGCGGCAAATATAGTACGCTTCAACGATAAGCAGGTCATAGCTTAAAGCAATTTTGGCCGCATGCTCATATTTGTTCTTGGGCAAGAGGAGTAATATCAGCGACACTATTCCACGCTCTTTGTCACGAAGCACCGTGTGGTCCGCTCGCTTGTTCGCATCGCGTAAGCGGCTTACGACGATTTTAATAATGCTGGACAGCCATATCGGGGCTTTCCTGAGCCCCGCATGGAATACTCCTTCGTTTACTTCGAGCACCGCCGCATCTTCCACGGCTCGAATAGTGGCGGAGCGGGGGAGGTGGTCAAGGAGAGACATTTCGCCGATCATGGCGTTTTTCTCCAACACCGCCAGTTCAATTTCTTCGTCGGTGGTTTTTTTATACACGCCCAGTCGTCCTTCTTGGACGATATACAGCTCGCGGCCGGTGGTGCCCTCCTCAAAGAGAACTTCGCCCGCTTTTAGATTGCGCGTGTTCAGTTGCACCGGGCGCCGGCCGGCTTTCAGTTTCGAACGTTCAGAGGTGGGCATAGAATAATCCTGAACCTCGTTCCCCGCATTGTGGACACGACGGCCTCCGGTCGGAATGCCCGGCCCACACCTGATTTTCTTTGACGTTGGTATGACGACATAAGAAAAGGGAGAAGAAACCCTTTCTTCTCCCCAATTATACCATAGTCACCTTCCGTTGAGAAGGTTTTATTTGCGCTCACGTATACGCGTCGCTTTTCCGGTTCTTCCGCGCAGATAATAGAGCTTTGCCCGACGCACCCTTCCGCGCCTTACCAATCGGATCTCGGACACTAACGGCGAATGAAGCGGAAAAACACGTTCGACCGATACGGTTCCGGATGTTTTGCGGACCGTGAAGGTCTCATTCACGCCGCCGCCACGCCTCTGCATAACCACGCCCTGAAAAGGCTGAAGGCGCGTTTTGTCTCCTTCGCGAATCCTGAGCGATACTTGGACAGTATCTCCAGGCTGGAATTCCACCTTCCGCTCCGTAAGGTGCTTCCTCTCAACGTCCTTCACGATCTGGTCCACGGCAACCTCCTGTTACATATCTGAAATCTGAATAAATTGTCATTTTTTTTCGGTATTGTCTTCGCACCGCTCACGCCCCGTGTAACGCTTCCACAGATCGGGACGACGCTCACGTGTGATCTTTTCGGCTTGCTCCCGCCGCCACCTACGTATGTTCGCATGATGTCCGCTAAGGAGAACATCGGGAACACGCATACCTTCGAATACCTCCGGACGAGTGTACTGCGGTGGTGCGAGAAGTCCCTCGTACAGCGAATCGCGCTCCGCGCTGTCGCGATTGCCCAGTACTCCCGGTACAAGTCGCGTTACGGCATCCACCATCACCATGGCCGGAATTTCGCCTCCCGATACTACGTAGTCGCCGATGGAAATTTCCCGATCGACATATCGCTCACGAATCCGCTGGTCGATGCCCTTATAGCGGCCGCAAAGAAGTATCAAGCATTGCTCTTCGAGTAACTCTTTGACGACGCTTTGGGTCAGAAGATCTCCCTGCGGACTCAGAAAGATAACCTTCGGTGACAGCGAAGCTTGGCGCTCTCGAGCCGATTCGATCGCCGCGGCCAATGGCTCGGGCATCATCAACATGCCCGGGTCTCCGCCGTACGGATAGTCGTCAACCGTCCGGTGCCGGTCCGTGGCATAGCGGCGTATATTATCGATATTTATCGAAATGAGCCCCCTGTCGAGCGCCCTTCGTATAATACTTTCGGCAAATGCGCTTTCAAACATCGACGGGAATAACGTGAGAATATCAAAGAGCATGACCAATGCCTGTCGCGTTACAGCAATTCCTCCAGCATGACGGCGCGCACCATGACCCTGCGCTCCTCGCGCATGATCTCTACAATAATATCGCCCGCCATCGGAACCAAAACGGTCCCTCCGTCTCGTAATTCGACCTCCAGGGCATCGGTGGTCGGATAGTTGTGAACCGCGATAACCGTACCCAGTGCGCGGCCGCCTTCTACTCCCACCACTTCCATACCCTCGAGTTCGAAGTGGTAGAATTCACCCTTATCGAGAGACGGCAGCCGGTCGGTGTGCAGAAATATGGTTCGTTCCCGAAGCGCCTCCGCAGCATTTCGATCGGGGCACTCCGCCAGTCGACACCGATAGCCTTTGGGATCCCGGTGAACGCCGACAAGCACCCTCGATTTCGCTGTTTTCCGGCTGACACCCACCATTACGGGTACCGGACACTCCAGCCGTTCCAGCGTTTGCCCAAACACTGCAACCGCAAACCACCCCTTCAGCCCGATCGGTTTCCGAATAAGGGCAATAGCGGTGAGGTCCTGATCACCAGGCTGCTCAACCTTCCGATTGCCCTCAGTCATAGTGTTCAGCTCGATTCTTTGCCCTTCTTAGGCTTGGGCTTCCGCTTACGTTCCGGTTTGCGTTCGATATTGGCCGCAGAAGGGTCCAAGCCTTTTTCGGCGGCTTCGATTCTTTCTTGAGCCCGGTCCTGCTTAAGCAGATTGTGCACGGTTAAGCTTGGTTCGGCGCCCTGGTTCAGCCAATAGGCAAGACGGTCATACTTGATTGAAAATTCTTTGGGTTCCGCTTCGGGATTGTATGAGCCAATCATCTCTAAAGAGCGCCCGTCACGCCGAGCGCGACTGTCAATGGCCACCACACGATAGCGTGCAACCTTTTTTCGGCCGACGCGAGCCAAACGGATTTTTACTGCCAATTCGGTCTCCTCGAGTTCAGGTTATGTTTATTTGTATGAATGCTAATCATCGCTTTGGGTCCCCGGGTATCGAACACATACCCTACTGGGGCATAATGTTCTTAAGGGCGGCGGCTTGTCCGCGTTTTCCGGCAATCCTGTTCATTCGCTTCATCATGGCTTTCATCGAATCGAACTGCTTCAGTAGCCGGTTTACATCCTGGACGGTCGTGCCGCTGCCGGAGGAAATACGCCTTTTACGACTTCCATTGATAATTTGAGGCTTTTCTCGCTCTTTGAATGTCATGGAACTAATGATGGCTTCGGTTCGGGATAAAGCCTTCGGGTCAACGTCGGCCCCTTTTAACTGCGATCCGACACCGGGAATCATGGCGATCAAATCCTGAAGAGGCCCCATTTTTTTAATCTGTCTGAGCTGTTCGAGAAAATCCTGAAGCGTAAAACTGTTTTTGCGGAGTTTTTTGGCCAGTTTTCGGCTCTGTTCCTCATCCACCGTCTCTTGCGCTTTTTCGACAAACGAGACGATATCGCCCATTCCAAGAATGCGTGTCGCCATTCTTTCGGGATGGAATTGCTCCAATCCGTCGGGTTTCTCCGACACCCCAACGAACACGACCGGCACACCGGTGATTTCTTGAATCGACAGCGCCGCCCCGCCTCGAGCGTCGCCGTCCATCTTGGTAAGCACGACACCGGAGAAATCGATTTCTTTGTGGAATTCCGCGGCCACATTGACGGCATCCTGCCCCGTCATGGCGTCGGCCACAAACAACACCTCGTCCGGATTGGCTACGCGACGAACTTCCTTAAGCTGCCGCATCATCTCGGTGTCTACATGAAGACGGCCGGCGGTATCGACAATAGCGAGTGTCGTCCCCTCGCGCTTTGCGTGGGCCAGAGCCCGTTCACATATTCCCACCGGTTCCGCGTTACGTTCCGAAAAAACGGGTACATCGAGTGATTTCCCGAGAGTCTCAAGCTGGTCGATTGCGGCTGGACGCTGGGTGTCGCAGGCTATCATGAGCGGACGATGCCCCTGTTTGCGGTAATGAAGGGCCAGCTTGGCGCAAGCGGTCGTTTTACCCGACCCCTGGAGCCCTGCGACCATCAAGACGTTAAGCCGGTTCGTATGAAAGCGCAGCGCTCGGGTCGAACTACCCATGAGTTCGGTCAGTTCGTCGTGAACAATTTTCACGAACTGCTGCCCGGGGCTGATGCTCCCCAAAACCTCTTTACCCAACGCCTTTTCTTGTACGCCGGCGGTAAATTTGCGCACCACCTTATAATTGACGTCGGCCTCAAGCAACGCACGCTTCACCTCGCGCATTGCCTCGACGATATTCTCTTCAGAAAGCTTCCCGACGCCGCGGACTTTCTTAAAGATCGATTCAAATCTTTGGGTCAATTCTTCGAACATACACTACCATTGATGCGCCGTCTAATGAGCAAAAATACGCAAGGAAAATACATCAAAATATATTGGGACCTCCTTGCAACACAAGCAAAGAGAATGCTTCGGACACACTGCCACACCGAAGGCCACTCGGCCGCCGCTTTTGTATGATCTCGGCATAGTCGCCGCCTCACGTATGTATTTTCGTGGTCCTGTTAGGTTGGCCAACCGAGGCAGGCTTCAAATTATATCGTGCCACGATGTTCATGCCTGTTTTTGATAGTGGCCCTGTGCTCGGATATCCAGCGGATACCGGCTCGACGCGACACCCGCCGAAGTGAGCGGAGACGAAATGTCGAGGGGAGACGCAACGAAGCCGATGTGTTGTCGCTGTTGGCGTAACCCGGAACTCATGGGCGCGCCGAGTGCATCGTGCAGCGGCCCGAAAGGGACCGGGTCGGGCGCAAGGTATGAACGGCGGATCTTTTTGAATACGGCTAATAATCTATAAGTATGCGTAGGCGGTTTTGAGGAGCAATCTTGACCTTTAGCTTTACTAAAAGGGTGGCGC
>WJJU01000376.1 GCA_014729595.1 Chitinivibrionales bacterium | reverse complement strand
GAATCCCACCAATAGATTCATCACCGATGTTTTTCCCGAACCGGATTCACCGATCAGCGCCACGGTTTCGCCCGCTTTCACATCGAGGGTGAAATTACATACCGCCGGCTTTGTGCTTTTTTCGTACGTAAGTTCTACGTTGCGAAACATGATGTCGCCCCTGACCGAGGCTACGTGCTTCTTGCCCCTGTTTTCTTCGATGTCGGGACACTCCAGTATCTCACCCATGGAACGGATCGACTCGATGCCGCGCGTCAGAATCGGGTATATATTGAGGATGGAACTCACCGCCCCGACAATCATCATGAAAAAGCTTTGGTACATTACCACGTCGCCGACAGGTATTCTACCACGATACGCCATAGCGCCGGTCACGACCAGGCACAGGAGATGAAATGACTGGAATGACGCCCAGGAACTGGCGCCAAAGAGCGCGTTGATCTGATCGAGGCGAATCCCACGATCACGGACACGCTTGAGCTGGGAGTGCATCTTGTCGAGTTCCATGCCTTCGGCTCCGTGAGCCCGGGTGACGGGAATCATCTCGATCATCTCGGAAACCCGCGCCGACATATCTTCAACTTCGTTGCGATACTCGGCATTGTGGCTCCGTACTTTTTTTTTGAACGCTTGTACAAGAATGGCGGATACGGGGACCGTGAAAAGATAAAATAGCGCGATTACGGGCTCTTTGTTCACGGTAACCGTGAGCGCGATACCGATAGTGATGATTGCGGGGAGAATGGCATTCATGAACTGACGCGCAAGCATTTCCAACGATTCAACGTCACGCAATACTTTTGAATGAAGTTTTCCCGAACGAAAATCATTGTGAAATGCAATCGTAAGCTGCTGCATCTTGCGTACAAGCGCACTGCGCAGTCGGGCTTCCATGTTTCTGATACCGCGGCTGAGAAAACGAATGAACAACGTATTGGTCAACAGGTTCTGCGCTATAAGAAAGCCCATGATCGTCGCGTAACGGTAAAGATCACCGATGGGGCGCGCGCCTTCGCTGGTCACCACGTTGATGATGCCCGCCACAATGATGGGCATGGCCCAGGCGGGCGAATGCTTCATGACATAAAAAATCATGGCATAAACAAGATTGTGCCACTCTCCGTCGAAAACATGGAGCAATGTGCGTAAGGGACGATGTCCGGAATATTTGGATTCCAATATTTGTATGCTCTGTGTTTCCATAAGGCACCTCCTTATCGCGGATCTTTCTTCCGCCGTGAATATACCTTGCGCGATCGGCAGAATGGGTGATTTAAGGAGGGAACGACCAAAATCACTTATATTTAGTACCGGTTCTGAATCGTTCAAACCGCTCACAGTGGCGGTAGCGAGTGCCTGCGGAGATATGGTGACGAGGCGCAACCAAACAAACGGGTCGTCGCGGTTGGCCTAAGTAGCAGCTCATTGTGGACGCGGCCCCAAGTGCCCAAGAGTCAAGCTGTTAGGCGAATGCGTACATCCAACGGCACTGCCATGCTATTTGCTTTCGGGAGAACACCATGATTGAATTCGATTCGGTGACCAAGAGGTACGGTTCGGTCGTCGCGGTCGATACAGTTTCGTGCACGGTGGAAAAAGGGGAGTTTTTCGCGCTATTAGGCCCGAACGGCGCGGGAAAGACTACCTTGGTGCGAATAATGATGGGCTTTTCCACGGCCGGGGGGGGAGCCACACGGATCGGTGGTGTGTCCAGTGGTACGCCCGCCGCCCGAAAGAGCCTCGGCTATCTGGCCGAGAACCATCGCATTCCCCCCTTTCTGACCGGGTGGAGCTTTGTGATGCGTTGCGCCGTATTACGGGGTATCACCGGCGACCGGGCCCGTCGCGCCGTCGATGAGGCCGTGGGGAGGGTCGGCATGAGTGCCGAGTCCCGGCGGAAGGCTCGGGGCTATTCAAAAGGTATGAGTCAGCGTATAGGGCTTGCGGCGGCTATTGTAGGAAACCCCGACATACTGGTGCTCGACGAGCCGACTTCGGGACTTGACCCGATAGGGGTTCGGGATGTTCGTGAGCTTTTGAAAGAACAGCATGGACGAGGCGCCACGATTTTCCTCAATTCCCACTATCTCACCGAGGTGGAACGACTCTGCAACACCGCCGCCGTCATAAATCGCGGCAAAATAGTGGTTAAAGACGCCGTCGAGAAAATCGCCGTCGAAGGAGAAAGCCTCGAAGACGTGTTTGTGCGACTCGTGGAGGGACGCAATGAAAGCACTCGGTAGGATAGTCGGGTATGCATTCATGGATATAATCAACCATCGTGGCGTCTACATCGCGCTGGGGGCGGGCATACTGTTTTTGGTGGTGATGCGCGGATGCTACGGAGGCGCCTATACCGTGAACGGCCGCGAGGTCGATGAACTGACGGTCGCATGGCATGTGTCCAAGGTCGCTTTTCATATCGTGGCCGCCGGGGGGCTCCTGGTGGCGGCCATGATCTCGATGCGCTTGTTGCGGAGCGATCGCGACGAAGGGACTACCACATACATGTTGGCCGGTCCGGTGACGCGGGCGCAGTATGTACTCGGCCGAATGCTGGGGCTGTGGCTTGTCTGTTTCGCACTTGTGTTCGTTCTACATGTCACGATTTTGCTTCTTACCCTTGCGAAAGCCGGCGGTGCGATGCCCGGTTATCTGACGGCGTCGGTGGTGTGCTCCCTAAACCTGCTGTTGATGGTGCTTCTGGTTGGGTTGCTTTCGCTGGTGTTGCCGGATTTTATAGCGGGGCTTGTGGGCGTGGGCGTGGCGGGAGTAAGCTTTGTTTCGGACTTGGTCCATCGCGTGATGCAAAACGAAGCGGTTCGACAGTCGGTGCCCCCCGGTGTTTTCGATGGTGATGTGGCGGTGTGGAGGATAGTGTTCCCGAAGTTCGGCGGATTACAGTACTATGCCGCCTCACTTATCGGAGAAAGTGGATTTCGGAGCATGGGACTACTCCACCCCGCCGTCAATGTCGTGCTCTATGTTTTGGTTATTGCCGCCGTACTGGTGTGGCGGTTTCGTTCCGAAGAGATTTAAGAAATGTGGAAGGTGCATGATGCTTGTGCGGCTTGATGGTCATTCCGTTGAAGCCCGACGGGTCTTTTGTATCGGGCAAAATTATGCGGCGCATATAACGGAAATGAAAAGTGAGACACCCGACTCGCCGGTAATATTTTCCAAACCGTCTACGAGCTTGGTGTTGCCGGGAACTAAAATACCGTTTCCCGGTCACGGTAACGAGCTGCATTACGAGGCGGAAGTGGTTGTGATGGTGGGAACCGAGGGACGGCCGGAACACCGCGACGATGCACGACGATTTGTGGGCGGTGTCAGCCTTGGGCTGGATCTTACCATGCGGGACTTACAAAAAGAACTGAGGGCCCGAGGACTGCCTTGGGAGACGGCGAAAGCGTTCGATTACAGTGCCCCCGTCGGCGAGTTTACTTCAGATTTGGGCGAAAGCGGTCTTGCGAACATATCGTTTACGCTTCGGGTAAACGGCGAGGTGCGCCAGAAGGGTAACACCGGGCGAATGATTTTTGACATACCGACAATATTGCTTGCGATCGGGCGCGTGTGGACACTGCTCCCCGGCGATATTGTTTTTACCGGTACCCCCGAAGGCGTCGGGGCTCTCTCGCGCGGTGATCGCGCGGTCGTCGAGTCCCCGGTAATCGGTAAGTTTGAATGGGAGATCGCGGTCGGGTGTGAGGCCTGAACGGGGCCGATTTCGCTACGCCGGCGAATAGTTCTGAACTACCGCCGAAGCAAGCAATATGGTCAAGATTTTCCGGGAAGAAGCCGTAACCCGCAAACAATCCACCTATGCGAATAAGAAATTCTCTGAGGCCACGCGGGGCGTCCGCGGCCGCATTCCGAACACGGCGGCCGTGCGGTTTCCGCACGAATCATCGCGTCGGCGTAGAATCCGCGTCGGCGTAAACAAGTCCCGCGGGGTCAGGCGATTGGAAACAATTCGTCGGGTGTCTCTATCTCGTTGATCAGATCGTCGAATCGATCCTTTGCCGTCAAAGGATTTGCAAAGTCCAGTTCCGTCAGTTCGTCATCTCCCGCTTCATATTCCATCTCCGAATCACCGTCCCTGAAAATTTCATCGGGTTCATAATCATCTTCAAACGGCAGTACCATAGCATACCTCCTCACTCCATGTTTCGTTTATCAGGGCCTTCTATGTCGGTTCCGTTCGCAATCGCTTGATCTTCGGGCGCAGAGCCACTCGAAGCTCTCTTGGGTATCCAAGCGGCTTGGTCCGAGAATTTCGAGCACGTCGAGCACTTCGAACTCGCGGAGCGGATTCAGTGCTCCCGGTAAGCGGTTCGGTCGATTCGAAACGGAAGCCGCTTACCAATATGTTGTCCGATAGCTGGTTCGCAAAGCAAAAAGTTTGCCAATTGCGTCGGCAACCAAGAGATCTTATTTGGTGTACCATGGGCCACTTTAGGCGTAGATCGGTCTCCCGCGGCGGAGGTCATCGTTTCAAATCGTAACACGCATGACGTTTCAATATGGAATGGAGTAATAGGTGGCGGCTCGGTTTGAAACAGGATTTCGGCATTCCGGAGTACCTCCACCACCTCTGCCAATGACCTCGTCGCACTTGGCCTGAGTAGCGGCTCATTTGAAAGCGGTTCTAAGTCTTTCTCACGACGGATCGATAGCCGGAAACGTTCGCGTAGGACAAATCCGAGTCGCTACAAGAAAAAATCACAACTATTTGATTTTAATCCGAGCGAAGTATATTTTAAAGTTTACAATGTTGGTAAAATTAGTTAACTTAAAAGCGTTAAGCAGAGGGTTGAGCGTATGGTTAAGATAGCGGACGATGTCACCAAGCTTATCGGCGACACACCAATGGTGTGGGTTAACAAGCTTAACGAAAGCGGCAAAGCCCGTGTTGCGGCAAAGCTGGAGTCTTTCAATCCATGTGGAAGCGTTAAGGACCGAATCGGGGTAGCGATGATCGAAGATGCCGAGGAGCGCGGATTGATCGACAACGATACTCTTATTGTCGAGCCCACCAGCGGAAACACCGGTGTCGGACTGGCTTTTGTGTGTGCGGCCAAGGGCTACAAGTTGGTATTGACTATGCCGGATACCATGAGCATGGAGCGACGTCGACTGCTCAAGGCCCTGGGGGCGGAGCTGGTGTTGACCGAGGGGGCCAAGGGAATGAAAGGTGCGATCGAGAAGGCTGAAGCTCTTGCGAGGCAGAGCTTAAAAAGCTTTATGCCCCAGCAGTTCCGCAATCCGGCCAATCCCGCCATTCATCGGCGTACCACCGCCGAAGAGATATGGCGAGACACGGATGGTGGTGTGGATATGTTCGTTGCCGGTATCGGCACGGGCGGCACGATTACGGGTGTGGGCGAGGTGCTCAGGGAAAAGAAGCGTTCATTGAAGATAGTGGGTGTCGAGCCGTCCGGTTCTCCCGTTTTATCGGGCGGAGATCCGGGCCCCCACAAAATTCAGGGTATCGGGGCGGGTTTCGCGCCGGAAGTGCTTAACGGAGGCTTGCTCGATGAAGTGGTGCGGGTGCGGGACGAGGATGCCGGGCGTATGGCGCGAGCGGCGGCGGAAAAGGAGGGCTTGCTGGTCGGTATATCGTCGGGTGCGG
>WJJU01000375.1 GCA_014729595.1 Chitinivibrionales bacterium | reverse complement strand
GCACAAGCTCTTGAGCGATAAGGCTTTCATCCCGCACCGCGGGATTGAACATACCCCGGTGGGTATGCCCTGCGATACCTTCAAGCCTTCTCATCTCAAGACCTTGCACGCTTTTCTCACTCAGAACCGGCGAATTTAGGTATAAAAATCAAAACCCGAAACCATGCATGTTTCAAAATGAGACATCGCGGGCGTCTTCTGTGGCGCCTCTCAGATCCGAAATGGAAACGGTTGCTATAAATTCGCCCTCTTGGGACGACATAAGCCGATTCGAGTCAAATGGGGCGATATGTGAAGTGTTGGCACAAACGTTGCTAAAATTGGAAATCGACACGGTAACTAATTTGATTAAGCCGTATTGGTTTTCAATAGGTAGAGGCGGAGCCATGCAAATACACGATTAACACTAAGTGCATGAAAGCGCAATGCGTGACTGAATGATACGGAAGAGATGCGAAATGAACATTGGTCCATTCGGTTGCAAGGAGAGCGAGATATGAACATCGAGAAAATGACACACAAATCCCAAGAAGCCCTTCAGAACGCACAAAGTCTCGCGGTTGAAATGGGCCATCAGGAGATCTTGCCGCTCCATTTGCTGTTGGCGCTTTTGCGCCAGGAGGATGGTCTTATTCCGGCTTTCTTGGGCAAAATAGGAGTATCGGCAAAGTCGCTCGATGCGGCGGCGCGAAGAAAGCTTGAGCTGGTGCCGCGGGTGTCGGGACCGGGTGTGCGGCAGAGTTATCTGTCTCGTAGTATGACCTCGGTGCTGACAAAGGCGCAGAAGCTTGCCGGCCGGCTCAGGGACGATTACACAAGCGTTGAGCACTTGCTCATGGCTTTGTTGCAGGTCGATGATGACTGCAAGAAATTGGCAAAGGAGGCGGGTCTCGAAGAACAAGATATTATGGCCGGCCTCAAGAGCGTCCGTGGGAGTCAGCGGGTGAGTTCGCAGGACCCGGAGGGCACATTCCAGGCACTGGAGAAATACGCCCGAAATCTGACGGAGATGGCCGAAAAAGGCAAGCTCGATCCGGTTATCGGCCGCGACGAAGAGATCAGGCGAATCATTCAAATCCTCTCACGTCGCACTAAAAACAATCCGGTACTGATCGGTGATCCCGGCGTAGGAAAGACGGCTATCGTTGAGGGGCTGGCGATACGAATCATGCGGGGAGATGTTCCTGAGGGGCTGAAGAATCGTCAGATTGTGGCGCTTGATATGGGCGCCCTTATTGCGGGCGCCAAGTTCAGGGGGGAGTTCGAGGAGCGTCTAAAGGCGGTGCTTCACGAAATTCAGGAAGCGGAGGGGAATATTGTTCTCTTTATCGATGAGCTTCATACGGTCGTAGGAGCGGGCGCCGCGGAAGGTGCAATGGATGCAAGCAATCTGCTCAAACCCATGCTGGCGCGCGGCGAACTTCATTGCATAGGTGCAACCACCCTCGATGAGTATCGGAAGCATATCGAGAAGGATGCCGCGCTGGAGCGACGGTTCCAGACCGTGCTTGTTGATCAGCCGACGGTAGAGGATACCATTTCGATATTGCGCGGATTGCGTGAGCGCTATGAGGTGCACCACGGCGTACGACTGCGCGATAGTGCGCTCGTTGCGGCGGCGGTGCTCTCCGATCGCTATATTGCGGAGCGATTCCTGCCGGATAAGGCGATAGACTTGATCGATGAAGCGGCGGCACGACTGCGTACTGAGATCGACAGTTCGCCGGTCGAGATTGACGAAGCGCAGCGGCGGCAAATGCAGCTTGAGATCGAAATTGAGGGCCTAAAAAAAGAAAAGGACCCCGGCTCGCGGGACAGTCTGAACCGGCAGAATGCGGAACTCGCCGAGATTAAGGACAGAGTAGCGGTACTTCGGACCAACTGGGAATCCGAAAAAGCAAAGGTCACCGCACTGCGCGAGCTTCGAGAGCGTCTTGATAAAACACGGCAAGAACTCGAAGTCGCCCAGAGAAATTACGATCTTCAGAAGGCGGCGGAACTT
>WJJU01000374.1 GCA_014729595.1 Chitinivibrionales bacterium | reverse complement strand
GTAGTGAAGTTCAAGATCCAGAACGGTATTGTTTTACCGAAGTGCGATTCCAAAATCACGGTCAAGCAAGCTATTGCGTGTCGAACAAAACGATATTAGGGTGCCTAATCCGGCAAGATTACGCATTCCTGATTTTTCCGCAATTCAAGCACTCTGTCCATATAGTAATCCACGTTTTCAAGGGGAATATTGGACATGACTTTCCCGCTGCAGTTTAAACAAAGCCATGGGCATTTCTTTCTCGCATCAAGACAGCGCTTTATTTCGGCGTCTATTTCCTCTTTAGTGCCGAAAGTAATTGTGGAAATCTTAATATTGCCCAAAAGTATATGATTTTCACCAAGCAGATCGGCTACCCTGTCCAGGTCCACCATGTCATCAAGGAAAAATCCCGAAGGGCCCAGTTTTGCGATTTCGGGAAGAAGCTCATCGGTCTTACCGTCCGAAACGAAAAAAAACGGCATGGATGCTTTTCTTAAAGGCTCCCAGATAATGTCATACAGTGGATAAATAGTCTCCCTGTACCAATCCGGGGGAAAAATTGTCCGGTCAACCATGGCAAGGTCATCATGGCAGTACATAAATGGGGCACCTGCGGCAACCCAGGCTTCGTGCACCTTTTTGGTAAGTTCGGCGAATTTCAGGGCGCTTTCGCGAAAAAGTTCAGGATTCATATAGGCGGCAACAGATACAGGCTCATACCCGAAAGTTGTTGCAAAATAATGAAAGATCTGATGCCAGTGCGCTCCCGGTACAAGCGCTGTTTCTAAAGCTGTTTGCTGTTTTTTTTCAAGAGTATTTTTAAAATGATCGGCCATTTCGTCTATGGAAGCGGACGGTGGAACACCAAGCGCTTCAACATAATCAATCCTGTGTCCCGAAGGAGGCTTAAACGGATCAAACCTGTAAATATCCTCCTCTGTCATTACTGGTATCGGCTCGGGCACACAGCCCATTTGTTTACCGCTGTCCTCGGGAATTCTAAGAGTAAAATCTATTTCATATTCATCCATTAGTCGCAAATATGTGTCCCTGAATGTTTCATTGCTTTTTTGCCTTGAAAGCACCCACTCGGGATGGTCGATGGATTCCCAATAGGGACAAATATCCGTTTTTTTAAAATTAATCAAATCAAGAGCCCGTTTTTTACTCATTATAATACCGCCCGCAACGATAAAGCTTAAGTGTACGTCTGTCCGCTCGCCTTTGCCGGGCTTGAGCGGAAGATAAATATAAATTGTATAAGACCTAGATTCGCTGATTCTCACTGCCGATTTGCTACGTAAGGTATTTTGGCACCGCATCGCGGCGCCAAAACCTTTTGTAGTTTTTGCGCGCTCTTTCGCGGAGAATCGCATTAAGGTGTTGGCTGATAAGGATTTCATCGAGCGGAAACTCGAAGACAACCTGTTTGTGAGCACTAATTCGATTTATAGAAGGGCGAAAGCCGCGGCGGTTGAAGCGAGGGGGAGACTTCTCCCCTTAGAGGGATCGACACCAAACCTTTTTGGTACTTGCTATGCCGGGTTAGATAAGTGGGTATTTTTGCCTCCGTCCCAGATGTGTCCCTCAGCGCAATCCGTCGTTCGATTGCGGATCGTCCATTGCGTGCAGCCCTGCTCTGTCGAGCCTATAGCAACAGCCGTGCAATCGAAGGCCGATAAGGCGCGCTCCCGGATCGAAATGCGCAATGTGCTGCAGCCCGGTTTCGGGACAAGCGTCGAGTTTCGGATGCAGTCCGAACAGTCCGCGCAAGACCAAGTCAACCTGGTGGGCCGCGGCACGATTGGCCCAATCGTTCATGGGAGGAGGTTCGAACGGGGATTTCCGCGCACCGTCTGCGACGGGCGGGGCGTAGTTCTCGACAACATGGGCTTGACCAATGGGACCTTGCCGAGCCGCACGAGAGAAGCCGCGAATCCAGTCGCATACGGCCTTATCATCGCTACGGCCTAGAGGCTGTTGCGCGGTCAGGCTTGGCCTGGCGGCGTAGGCACCCCAGCAACAGTGGTCGACCCTCCGGTTATACGTAGCGTCGGGAGCGCAAGCCGACAAGAAGAATACCAAGTATTCCATCGGCTTTTCTTAGTACACGTTCCCTTTTCACCTTCCCCTCCCAACAATGTTTGGACTTAATCGATCAAATAATTATTGCCGATAAGTTTCCACCGGAGTACGTATAGTTTGTTTTTTAACAACCGCATCCTTGTATGGACCCGCGGCATTTTTTCTCGCGCATGGCGTTCACTATTATCGCCGTATAGGGCGTCGGTACACACGGCGGTGCAAATCATATCTCCAACGAAATAATTCAATGGTATGGCACCGTTCCCGTCTCATCGACGGCGTATCCCCATTTCCGGATATACTCCATGCCCGGCAAGAACTCATCCTCTTGCTCATCGAGTCGTTTTTGCAGTTCTTTCTCCAGCTTCGCCCGCACTTCGGCATAAGCCTGATTGTTCACGAGATTGTTCAACTGGTATGGGTCAATTTTATTATCGTAGAGAAGCCACGGGCCGATAAGGTCACGCGCGTAGGTATAGCGTGTTGTAATAAGACCTCGGTACTCCCGTCCACCATCCCGAGCCAAATACTGCCCAAACGGATGGTAGCAGGCTACAACCGCCGCGCCGCCCGAGGGGTCATCGGTCCCTTCGCGTATATGATCGGCAAACGATTTTCCCTCTACGGTCTCCGGAATTGCAATTCCGGCCAAGTCCAACAG
>WJJU01000373.1 GCA_014729595.1 Chitinivibrionales bacterium | reverse complement strand
GGTATATGTAATTGTCACTCCCGAATGCCCAGGAACGCCCAGCATTACGGAAAGCTCCCCAACATTATGGGTACCGGGCGCCGGTGCTCCGACCACTTGCGGAAGCTGTGGGAACACTATCAAATAATCGAACGAGCGGATACCGCTCGCCTCATAGGGATACCGCGCGGCATAGGCTTTGACCCTGATGTGGGTGGAGTCTTCGGTGAACGCTCCAAAATCAACCAATCCGGCACCGGTCAGACTCGCGGAAGATGCCGAAGGCGCCGCGGGCGCGCTTCCGTCGGTGGTGTACGTATAGTAAATAACCGCGTCGGCGGGATTCGGCACACGCAGGTTCATGGCATGACGGTTTCGCTCGTAGGCGGTTTCGGTTGTATCGGTAACCGGTTCCGCGACCGTGCCGACCCGGCTCACCGTAAAGGACACCGTGTCGGTGCGCGACACGCCAGCGGGGTCGGTGACCGTGAACACCAGTTGCTCCGTTCCATCCCAAAATTGATCACCAACCGTCGCGGTCGCCACGTGTGTGGCGTCATCGATTGAAACCTGTATGTTGTTTCCACCGGACACGCTCCACTGCAATTCATCGTCAGTGTGATCGGCGTCGACGACGTAGTCATCCAGATCGATGGAACTAAACGGACTCCCCTTGGTCGTATTCTGATTTGGAATTGCGGATAAAACCGGTGCATCGTTTATCGGCTTGACTTCAATGGTAACGGTTGCCGTATTTGATTGATCATTGCCGTCGGTCGCGCGATATGAGAAGGTGACCGTACCGTTGAAATGGGCGGGCGGGGTGTAGACAAAGGATCCGCCTTCCCTTACTACGAGGTCTCCTGTAGAAACCGTAATAGCTCCAGGTGATACGACGGATAAACCGTCACCTTCTTGATCATGGTCATTAGCGAGGAGTCCGGGAACGCCGGCGGAGGGCACTACCAATTCTTTATCCTCATCGATACTATAATTATCCGCAGCGGCAACCGGGACGTCATTCACCGGTAATATGTCGATAGTCGCGACGGCAATACGAGAAACCGACCGACCATCGCTAAGCTGATATCTAAATGTAACCGTTCCATTAAAATTTTCGGGCGGGGTATAGTCGAACGAACCATTGCTTCTAAAAATCAAATCACCTTCCGTAGGGCCAACACCTTCAACCAGGGATGCGGTTGTTGCGTCCCCATCGGGGTCGGAATCATTTGCCTTGACCCCGTTTATCGCCGTGCGCCGCAAAGTACCGTCCTCATTGAGTGAAAAAGCATCGTCAACGGCTACCGGCTTTTGATTATCCCATCCGACCGAGATGGTAACGACGCCGGTATCGGTTAGAGGATTACTTGACGCGCCGTCTTCGACTACATACTTAAACGTGTACGTCCCCGTATCGTTGGGAGCAGGGGTATAGTGGAATGATCCATCTTCGTTGAGTGTCAACGTTCCTTGCGCCGGGCCACTGCCGCTTATCAACGCAGCCGAAAGGCCGTCGCCGTCAATATCTCCATCGTTGGCGAGGACTCCCTCCGCTGCGGGCACCGTAAGCGCAATATCTTCTTTAGTATCATAGTGATCGTCCGCGGCCGAGGGCTTATCATTAGCCGCATGAACAAGAAGTACGACAGTAGCTTTGGGCGAATTTTTCTCACCGTCCGTTGCCAGATAGCTAAATACTACGGTTCCGTTAAAATTTGGCGGCGGCGTGTAGTCAAATGAGCCGTTCGCACGAAAAACAAGCGTCCCTTCCGAGGCATCGATTGGATCGACCAAAACGGCCGACAGCGAAGGGCCGTCCGGATCGGTATCGTTAGTAAGGACCCCGTTGGCGGCACTTCTCGACAAGCCTCCGTCTTCGACAAGGCTGTAACTTTCGCCTTTGGCAACAGGCGCATCATTGACCGCGGAAACCGTCAACAAAACCGTTCCTTCATCATGCGCCGTACCGTCGGTAACACGATAGGTAAATTGATCGGAGCCCGAAAAATTAGCGGAAGGCGTATATACAAAAGCGCCATTTGCTTGGAGCACTAAAGTTCCATTAGCAACATTTGAGACTAGAGAGACACTCAAGGGGTCACCGTCGTAGTCAACATCATTGTCCAACACGCCGTCCCTCTCGCCAACCGCGAGCACCACGTCTTCGTTCGTCTCGTACGCATCGTTCGCCGCTATGGGTGCGTCATTCACCGACGTTACAACGATTCTGACGGTAGTGACGGCGGAGGGCAACGTCCCGTCCGTAGCTACATAGGAAAAGCGCGCAATGCCATGAAAATGCGATGCAGGCGTGAAAACAAACGCCCCGTCTTCGTTAAGTGTCAACGTTCCCTCGGAGGGATCGACAGTCTCAACCACTACCGCTCTCAATTCATCGCCGTCGAGGTCGCTGTCATTGTCGAGCACGCCTTGCGAAGCACCTATCGTCAAAATCTCATCTTCAGCCGTCGTGTAGTCATCTGCCGACGCCACCGGTGCATCGTTAGTTCCTCCCACCGTTATAGTGACGGTCGCCGTATCGATAAATTCACCGTCGGTCGCGGCATAGGTAAAAAAGACCGAGCCCGTAAAATTGGCCGGCGGTACATACGTAAATCCGCCGTCTTCCGCAAGACTTACGAAATGACCCGGAATGGTGTCGATCAGCGTCGCGCGCTTTATTGTTCCCGCATCGTCGTCAATGTCGTTGACCAGAACTCCTTCGCCGACCGACAGACCTCTTACGGACAACGTCGCGTCCTCTTGCGCCGGATACGCGTCATCGCGAGCATCGATAGGATCATTGTACACGCTCACCGGAACCTCATCCACATACCCGTAATCAGTATCCGTTCCCGATATTTTTCCGACTCCCGAATGTCCCTCCTTCGTCGCAGTCACACGCCCGACATTTCCATTCTCTCCCACAAGCCCCGCCAGCACGGTTCCGTCGGTGATCGACCAATCGGTATTCTGGGACCAATTGACAAAATTGCCGTATTGATCACGTATAATCGCATAGGCGGTTCCCATGGTGCTTGTTGTCGGTATGCGAAGCGTATCCAAGGGTTGATCTTCGCGAAGCATATCAATAGACCAGGAGGAGGTGTCATAATCAGCTTCAACAACCAAATGGTCCGGAACATTAGGAAGAATTCTAACGTTCATGCTTTCCGTGACGATAAGTCCGGTTTCGTCTTCGTATGTAGCGGTAACTTCAAAGGTATCGTAAGCTTCGGTAGATGTAAATGTGGTTTGGCTGCCGACCGTCGAAGTCAGTGATGAGTTAGTATCCGCCGGTGCAAAACTCCAAGTAATGAGACTGGACAACGACGAATCACGAAGATGATGGGTGATTCCGTCATCACCCGTTGAATCATACCAGACCCAGCCGGTAAAATCAACGCTGTCTCCCGCCAGTACGGTTGCGTTGTCCGGATCCGCTTCGATTGTCACCTCCGAAACAATATGCGTGCTGACAATGTTTGTCGTAATCCAAATATGAGACTCTCTTGTGCAACGTTCGGCATAGAAGAAAGAAAAGGTATACTCCTCGCCGTTTTGCAGTTCCGGCATGTCATCGACACTAAAAGAATCAACCAACTCGGTATGTATGCCCCCTATGTCCATTACCAATTCGCTGTCTATAAAAGCCCATACGTCATCGTCACCGCTGAAATTGAAGGTAATACCCTCTTTCTTGGTAAACGTAGTATGGAGTTCCATGGCAAACGAGAAGTTCTTTCCGGCATCGCCGTGATTCCAAAAATTATTATCATCACGGTCAACATCGTCACCGAAACCCCTTCCATCGATCCAAAAAAAGCTATGACGGCGGAATTCATATACTCCCCCGCCAAGATGCTCAAAAGGCAGGCTATCTTTGATTACTACATTTTTAAAAGCGGTATCATGATCAACGGGAACGAGCGGTGGATTACGAAGAGTTCCGTCTGTATAATAGCTGGGAATCAATCCATTACCCTTATCGGTCTGCCGCCAATCACGATACCAATAATCGATATACCGATTGAAGTGGGTATTAGCCGGATTATGGATCGGTTTGATAATCGAATCCATACCGAAGTAGTCCGCATTGTTAGTGTCCCAACTCACCGAGTCGCTGAAAACCATACCCTGTTTCAGTCCGCCTCGACTCTTGTAAGGTTCAAACTCCGGATTTGAGCGGTCGGCATGGAAATCGTAGAAAATAACCGGCACCCACAACGTGTCCGGATATATCTGCGCCGCAATCGGGACAAGCATACCTGTTGCCAGCAAGCATGCAATCGCGGCCCGACTGATCATTTCGCGACTTCGTCCATAGACACCGTTGCGCCCCTCACTTCTCTGAGACGATTGCTTGCGATCCATGACTCCTCCCCCGGTTGGTACAAGAGGTTTAACGAATTCCCGATTGCTCGCCAACCGGCTGTTAAACCGGTTAAATCCCGCATCACTCCAGTACTATCGATGCACATGTATTGTCGCATGAGTACATGGAATGTTCAAGCGGAAATCCGCAGTATTTGAAAAGCGGAAACAGTATTTCCGTTTTTAGAATCAGACACAAATCAAGGTGAGCGGTGAGCATTACTTCCACAATAGTCGCGCTAGTAATAGTCGCGCTAGTAGCTATGGAAGTTCATTTGGAGTGGCAAAAAGCCGAAATCATCCTCCGCGCGCCACGCGGTCAAATACCAGGATGATTTTGACGGCAAGGGTGACGACCAGCAGATCTCAGATACCCAGAAGCTTGGCTATCCACGCCCCCAGCCCGGCAAGATAAAAATGGCCGTCGGCCAAAAGGTTGAAAAAGCGGGTATGAGTGCGGGTGATTCGCTCACCGCCCCGCATAAAAGCCCACAAGTATAAAACAACGGGCACCTGCAGTAGAAATGCCTGCGAATTTGAGCCGGGCCACGGATACATTCGAATCAGATAGAGTACCGAGAAAGCACTCAATACAACCAATAAAAGCGTTAATATAATGTATATGGTTCTGCGCACGAGCCTCTCGCCGATGATTGTCACCAACGTTTCACGACCCATAATCCGGTCGCCCTCGATGTCCCTGAGGTCAAAAATGAGTGATCGAAGAAAGGCCAACAAAAATGTCCACACAAAAAAAAGTACGGCGCCCGGTGCAAAAACGATCTCTTGCTGGATCGCGTGTGGTATCGCCGTTATCAATACCGCCCAGGCAAGCGCGACGAACAGATCGCGTGAAGTCGGGATATCCTTCAGGTTACTATACGGTATATATTTTCGAAGAACACGGGGTACGATAGTGAAATGGTAGATGCTTCCGGCAACGGTGGGGACAAGCATTACCCAGAACAATAGCGCACTGTGAGCCAAGCTGATAAGAAGAAGCAGGCAGATGCATCCGGCGGCCGTAACCAACAAAAATGTTTTATGGGCGTTGTAGAACCGGTACCGACTTATTCCCTGATGCCGTGTCAGGTCAATACTGGTCAGGCTGTTCCATAAATACATCGAAACCAGATATAGAAAAGTTAACGATGCGCCGGTTATTGTAAACGCAAAGCCTTGCAGGTAGCACGATGCATAGTACATGGCCACGCCGCCGGCCGCCACGATAAGGTTAAGGT
>WJJU01000372.1 GCA_014729595.1 Chitinivibrionales bacterium | reverse complement strand
CAGTAGAATTGCCCCGCGCCGGGCACCAAAGCCGATAAACCCACGGCGGTCAAGGGGTTATAACGCTTGGGCGGCGACATCTCTTCGTCGAATGCCAAAAGCGAATCAGGAATACCAATCGAAGGCGGGGCCGAAATCAACTCACTATTCGACCACAAACACCCGGCAAAGCATAGCAGAAGCAAAAATGGTCTATGTTTCAATTTTATCACGTCCAATGTCTAAACTTCGTTAATATACAGAGGTTTGAATCCCTTATACTTCTCATTCAAATAGTTGAGGAATATTGCCTCGGTCATAGCATTCTTTTTAATATTTATGATCAATCGGTCTGAGTACATACGAGACATGTGTAGCCCTCGCCCGTCTTCATCAAGTAAGCCTTCGCCGTGTATGTGACGGTCCATGCGGTAGAGTACTTGCTCCTTGGTCAGCTTACCGCTCGTATCAAGTACCGACACGCCGTATTTCTCGCCGTCTCTGCCCAAAACCAGATGCACTATTTCCGAATCATCCAAGCGCACGTCGGAGTGTTTGCGATATTTCTCCAGCCCATTTTCCAAAACGGGAGCATGGTACACCGCATTGGTAATGAGTTCTTCGAGGAGTATCTGGACAAATGGCTGCGGTTTATGGAATTTTGTTATGAGCGCGAGTATCTCCTCTTCAACGTCGTTTATCTGGGATGATTCCGCAATATCGTATTCCTTTATTAATTCATGATCGGGCAGAAGATACCGTGGAAGACCAAATATCTGTTCGGTGACGAGGTTATGCACGATCGAGTTGAATTCATCAAAATTGAAAGGGGTCGATTTAGGTATGATGTTGCTGATGTCGTTCGCCTTCGCCATACGGACATAATCGTCGATATTGTAGGCTGTTATAAGCGCGGTTTTGATGTTGGGATAGCTCTCCTTTACCTTACGGAGAAGCTCGTAGCCTTTCATGCCCGGCATATTTATATCGGAGATGACCAGGTCGACATGATGCTGAGACAGGATTTCGAATGCCTGAGCGGCGTTTTCAGCCGAGTAGACGATATACTTCGACTCCAGTTCGATCTCAAGCATGCCCCGTATTATCGCTTCGTCATCGACGATAAGGACTGCGCCAATCTTGCCGTTCTTCATAACAATCGCTTTCCCGCGGTTAATTGTCCGCGATAGGAAGGCTTGTTGAAGGAACAGGTAACCGCCCTACTAATATCATCTTACGGAAAGCAAAGAGTCAAGTTTTCGCTGTTTTCAAGCGATTAAATCCAACTGCCGGGAGTTGATCGATTGCGCTTCACTTGAATGAGGTATCCGAGCGCCGCCTTGCGTATAACCGCCGGTTTTGGGGGTATTGTCCGCCGTAGTTCCGTCCTCCGGGCTACTCGATCGCCGTTTTGCTATTTCTTGCCGGGCCTGGTTTTCTTGTTGCGAGGCCTTGGCGGCAACCATGCGGTCTTGTCCCGAAGGTTGTGCCGGAGCGAGTGCCGCTTTTCGCACCGTTTGCATCTTACGTATTGTCGCCTCGGGATCCCCTTGGATGGGCGATGTGTCTATCGAAACTTCGCCCCCCGTCGCATACCGCTTGCCGTCGGGACCGGTCTGGTACGCATAGCTGATCCCACCACTGGTATACTGCCCTCCCGCCGCCATGTGAGCCGCCTCGTGCGACCTAACCTCACGGTCTCGACGCTTAAGCTCTTTGACTTCTCTTTGCTCTTCTTCGGAGAGTTCTTTGCCCCCATTTTGCTTTTTCCCTTCGGCTCCTTCGTGCTTATCGGCGGCAGATGCCGGTCGATCGAAAGAGGACGGGCCGAAAGATCGGGCCAACTGTAAGGATGGAATAGACACGGTGGAGGTGCCTCCGGTTAGACAATACTGTACCTTTAGTAATATCGGCAATAAAGAAAGGGGACTTTAGAGGGGATCTTGAGAAATAGTGCAAAAAAATTAAGAAGGAAAAAAGAGCGGCCGTTTCACCGCTTCCGAAGAGTATTTTTTGTGCCCGGCTATGCAGACGTTGCGGCGGGCTTGGTCCGCCGAGTGAGGATTGCTGGACACGAACCGACCTGCGGCTTGCTTGCTGCCGCGCGCGGTGAGTGCCGCAATCCGAACGACAATGTGGCCGGAGGCCTGAGCACAGCCATTACAGCCGTGCGGAACTGCATGGCCGTGTTGTGTGACCCGTCAGGGCAAGGGCAGCGCCCGCAGCGTTTTTGCGGCTCCAGGAAGTCCGTTCACTTGCCCCTTGCCGGTCAGTTCTGCTCTAAGAGGCCCGCTTCCAACCCCTTAGCGTATTCGATTCTCTTATGAAATCAATGTGAGGACGGTCGTTGACCGCAGGTGGGAGAACAATAACATCTCTCAGGTCCTTAAGGAATCTCTTGAGGCCGCCGTCAAGTTTTTCGGCCTTGAGCTTCTCCGCCATCTTTGCGTTGTGAAGAACCTGGTACTTGGAATTGAGCGTGACAAGCCCCTTGTCGTAAGCCCGGTGATGCAGAGCGCACAGGGCGAGCCCGTTCGGAGTATCATCCGTGCTGTGTTCATGGGACACAGGCAGTATATGTGCGGCATCAACCAGGCGCAGTTGAAGGCCACAGAAGGCGCATTTGCCGGCATATGCATTGAGGACACGCGCCTTGAACCCGTTGTCCCTGACTTTGCGAGCTACCTGGGCAACGGTGGTTTTCCTTGGCGCGCTTACCGTCGCGAGAACCGTATCGTTTATTTCGTCTGGCCTTTCTGACACACCTTCAAGTACCTCGTAATCGGTATCAGATTCACCGAATGTATGAAGAGCTGAAACGTTGCGGATGTATTCGGCTAAGAAGTCTTGATGAAAGGCGATGGCGATTTCTTGGTTGTCTTTGACCCACGGGGCAAAACCATTCTCGTACGCCTTTCTCAGAGCTTCTTCTCGTATCTGGATAGAAGGTGAGAAACCCAGGGGTCCGGAATGCCTTTCGATGTCAAAGCCCGCGAAGACCTGCCCGCTTTCCCACCAGCCCAGGATCAGGGTTAAACCGTCAGGTTCCTTCTCGAATCTGTCAACACCGGTTATCTGGACCCTGTATTCGTCTGCCGGACGCATCTTCCCCCCACCGTGGGTTAGATGCCAGACGTAAATTCGCACATTGAAGCTCTCTGAACCCTTATGAATCCGAATCCTGAACGGATGCAATTTGGGGGCCTCCAGGTAGATGACAGTCCACCCATCGTCGGTAATGGCTTCAAGAATCTTCGCCGGTAAGTCATATTTGCGATGCCGATTCATTTGGCCACCGATGCAAACAGGTTCAACTGGTCATCGAATCTGAAACGACTGCCACGCAAGTATGACTCATTCATCTCTATGGCAACCCAACGACGTCCGAGGGTTTCTGCGGCGTACCCCGTTGAATTGGAGCCTGCAAAGGGGTCCATTACAATATCCTCAGGGTCGGTCAAGAACTTGATGAAGAAGGAAGCAAAATCCGTGGGAAAGCGTGCAGGATGAGGCTTGAGCCCTTCCTCACGACATTTCCGAAGGTAGAGACTGTTGGATTCAGTATTTGCCAATTCGAGCAAGTTCGGTGGGATCGCGCCCTTGTTGTTCTTGCTGAATTTCGTTGAGATGTCGTGTCCGCTGGGCCTCAACTTAGCCTTGTACCCGTTCTTGAGGAGATGGAGCATGCTTTCGCTATATGGCTTGAGAACCCGTCTGTTATCCGCCTTCGGGTTCTCCGATTTCGAGAGCCACCAGACAACGTTCACCGAATCCTTCACCCGTATACGGCGCACGTTCACCCATTCTGCCGGCGCAGGAAGCCGGGATGGGTTGTAGTGGTAGAACTCCTGTGCCAGGAAGAAACCTAGTTCCTTGCAGAGCCGAACCAGCAATTCAAACTGATAGATAGTGCGTGTCGGATATCCGGGAAGATACGCTCCCCCAAGGTCGAGCACGAAGGAACCGTCGGGTGTCAAGATACGCTTGAAATGCTCTGCAAATGACATGAACCATTGAACGTACT
>WJJU01000036.1 GCA_014729595.1 Chitinivibrionales bacterium | reverse complement strand
GGCGGTGTCTGGCGATTCACGGTGTTCGGATGGATCGTGGGGTCGATAAGGTACTTGAAAACTTTTTTGCGACTGAATTGCATGTTTCGGCAAAGCAGATCGAAAAATCCTGCAAAGAGGAGGGGTTAGAGATCGACTCCGCGGTCGTCGAAGAGACACTTGACAAGCTCGTAGAGTACGGTTTCGCTACCAGTAGACAATTCGCCGACAATGTCGTACGGTACGAACATCTCCATTTAGGCGAGCACCACGATCATTTCTATTGTTTGCGCTGCGGCGCCATTATCGAGTTTTACGCACCCCAAATAGAAGAGCTTCAGGCTGCCGAAGCCCGCGCCAAAGGATTCCACGCTTTTTCGCATAGATTGCAGATCAACGGCTTATGCTCCCGTTGTTTCGGTGAAGCGGCGGAGACGGTGCTTCCGCTGTCGGCGGTGCGCCGAGGGGGGACTTTCAGAATTGTTGAAATAGCGGGGCGGGGTAGAGGATTGGGTAACGGCCGGGGCAGGCGACGCTTTTGCGACATGGGGCTTGTAGCCGGCGCCGAAGGCGAGGTGATTTCCAACACGATGGGCGTCGTGGTGGTGAATGTTCACGGAAGTCGGTTGGCTTTAGGCAAAGGACAGGCGGAGCACGTTCGGGTGCAGTTGACCAATTAGTGCATATTCGCGTGCCCTTCAAAGGCATGGGATGAACGGCCCGGTAATGAGCCGATCCGAAGAGGTGGTGATTTTAGTACGATGAAAAAGCTGAGCGAATGTAAAGAAAACGACAAAGTGCTCATCGTCAAGATTGAAGGAAGCGGCGAATTCAAGAAGCGCCTTCTGGAGATGGGCTTTATGCGCGGCATCGAAGTGACGGTAGTGAAATATGCCCCGTTACGCGATCCCATGGAGTTATTTGTTCGGGATTTTCACGTAAGCCTTCGTGTAGCCGAAGCGGCAATGGTGACGGTGGCCGAACCTTGACCAAGGCTCCGCGCGTTGCGGTGGGCGTAGCGGGAGGAGAGCGGCGGATGCAACATCTTGTCCCTCCGATAAATGCTTCCGGGCGCATCCCGATCCGCCCGGCATGTACCTGAAGCTACCTGAAGCCTCCGCTTCCCGCAAAAGCCTTCTTTGCCGCGCAAAAACGCATTTCGCGGCTAAGCGGTAGTGACAACGCACGGAAGACAAACTCAAAACGGTAGCGAAAGCCGCCGCTACTCTTTAGGTATCGGAACGAAAGTGAAAAAACGTCGAATTTTGGTGGAATGCTCGTTAAAAGCGCGGGAACACGTCATCTCCGATTGATCGATCGGTAAAGATCATCTTCGGCCTCGGCGAAAACGGGATAGGAAACACGGCATGGAACCAATCAGAATCGCTCTGGCGGGTAATCCCAACTCCGGCAAAACATCCATATTCAATCAATTGACGGGAGCCCGGCAGCATGTTGGTAATTGGGCCGGGGTGACGGTAGAGATCAAGGAAGGTCAAGCTTGTTGTGACGACATAAAGGTCAAAGTAATCGATCTTCCGGGTACCTATTCGCTTAGTGCGTATTCGCTGGAAGAGAAGGTTGCGCGCGATTACATCACCGAAGCCAAGCCCGATGTCGTGATCAATGTCGTGGATGCATCGAATTTGGAGCGCAACCTGTATCTCACCGTTCAGCTTATGGAACTGGGGGTGCGGCCGGTACTCGCGTTCAATATGTGGGATGAAGTCGTTGCAAAGGGGCTGAAGATAGACACGGCTCGTTTGGAGCGGTTGCTGGATATAAAAATTGTGCCGACGGTCGGCAAGCACGGCACCGGCATTCAAGACCTTTTGCGCCAGGCGGCCCGTCAAGCTCGCGAAAAACGCTGTTCCTACATCCGGCCGTTAAATGCTTTACCCTCGGAACTGGCCGAGGCGGTTGCGCAATTAGCCGGCGAAAAAGTAATTGCGGCCCAAGATACATATCCACCCCATTGGGTGGCCACCAAGCTTTTTGAGAGTGACGATCAGGTAGAAAAAATGGTGCTTTTGCACCCCGAAGGTGAATCGGTCCTGACAAGACGGAATCGTATGGCCGCCGAGATAGAAAAGCGGATTGGTGAAGATACACAGAGCCTT
>WJJU01000371.1 GCA_014729595.1 Chitinivibrionales bacterium | reverse complement strand
GCCCGAACCTTCTTCATCGAGGCGAAGGAGACGCCGATGGGAAACGGTAACGGTGCGAAGACCGTTGTTTACATCTTTCCGCGCCCGGGGATCGTGGATGCCGAGCGCTACGACGTTGTTTCCCAAGAGCAAAGGAGTCGGCTTTCGTACAAAGGACGCGGGCGTGGAACAATTTCTTTTTTTCGCGAGTGCCGTCACCGCGCCGAAAGGTATAAAATCCTTTGTCGCTATAGGCCGGATTCAACGAGGTTATGTTCATGCTCGGGAGCCCAAGTTTCGCGACAGCATCTCATAGAGTTCCCTTTTTCGATAAGGTTTGCGTATGCTGTCAACAAACCCGAATTCGCGGGGCCTTGCCATAACGGGATCTTCCGAGTAGCCGCTTGAGGCAAAGACGGGAATATCGCTTTGTACTTTTTGGATTTCGAGAACGGTCTCTTTTCCGCCCTTGCCGCCGGGTATTGTCAAGTCAAGGATTGCGGCCGTTATAGTCTTGCCGTCATTGATTGCTTTGGTAAGAAACCTGAGCGCCTGTTCGCCGTTCTCCGCCTCGAGTATTTCGAATCCGGCCGGCTTGAGCATCGCACCCGCAACTTCTCTTACGAAATCTTCATCATCCATTACCAGAACCACGCCGGTACCCTTAACGGACGGAATTGGAGGCTGAGCCGTTTGGATGATATGTTTGTCGGAGGCGGGGAGATAAATGTTGAAAGTTGCGCCCTTGCCGGGGCTTGATTCAACCTTGATTTCACCGTCATGCTTTCGCACAATCGAGTAACATGTCGCCAGCCCCAGCCCGCCGCCCTTTTGCTTTGTTGTAAAGAACGGATCGAATATGCGTCCAATTATCTCGGGGGGGATGCCGACCCCCTTGTCGGATACGGAAAAGCAAACATATTTGCCCGGACGCAATTCACCCGCCTTTTCTTCGGCTATTTCTACGTTGCGTAACGACACGATAATACGTCCACCCATCGGCATTGCCTGTTGAGCGTTCATTACAATGTTGTCGACGACCTGTCCGATTTGGTTTTCGTCGTAGTCACAGGGCCAAACGTTTTCGGGTATGTCATAGTCACAGGCGATGTTGGAGCCGACCAAGACGAACGAAACGTTTTCTCTGACCAGTGTGGCGATATTTCCGGTTTTCCTTACCGGCGCGCCGCCTTTTGAAAATGTCAATAGCTGTTGCGTAAGATCTTTCGCGCGGTTGAAGGTGCTCAGGGCTTTATCAAGATACCCCGAGGCCGTTTTGTTTTCGGTACTGCACTCTCGAGCCATATCCAGATAACCGAAAATGCCCCCCAAAAGGTTGTTGAAATCATGGGCGATACCGCCGGCGAGAACGCCGAGCGAGTCGAGCTTGTCCGTTTGCCGCATTTGATCCAGAAGACGCTGTTTTTCGGTTGTATCGCGGAATACCAGAACCACGCCGATTGTTATCCCGTTATCATCTTTGATCGGCGCGCCGCTGTCGGCGATAATGCGTTCGTCGCCGTTACGGGTGATGAGCATCGTATGATTCGACAGTTCAATGATCCGACCGGTTTCCAGCACTTTTTGCACCGGATTGGCGCACGGCTTCCGGGTGAATTCATTAACGATATTGAACACGGTCGTCAATGGTTTGCCCGCGGCTTGTTCTTGGGTCCAGCCGGTGATATTCTCGGCGGCCTTATTAAGGATAATGATCATACCCGCCGTGTCGGTAGTGATTACACCGTCGCCGATACTGCGAAGGGTGACGGCCAAGCGTTCCTTCTCGGCCGCAATCGCCCGCCGTGTTTCTTGCTTTTCCGTAATATCTTGTCCGAATTCGACAAGTCCGACGATATTGCCGGCGTCGTCGAAAACGGGGTAACCGCGCAAATACCACTCTCTGCCGTCCGGGGTTTCGCAGGTACCCTCACATTCCGTTTTTTGATCGAGCGCCCGGAGAATCGGACAATCCGGGCATGGTTCGGTTCGTTGATGCCATATTTCGTAGCAGTGACCGCCGATCATTTCTTCGACCGATTTGCCGACCGATTGAGCCGCCGCGCGGTTTGCCCATAAGATCCGCAGGTCGGTGTCGTAATAGGCGACCATTTCGGATGTTGAATTGAGAATCAGGTTTTTTCGATACTCGCTTTCGCGCAGCGCCTCCTCCATTTGTTTCCGCTCGGTTATGTCAATCCCATGCGAAACGACACCCGTGACGGTCTCGTTTTCATCGCGAAAGGGAACGTACTCCATCCGCATCCATCGCTTTCCTTCTCCGGGGAAATCGATCTGAATTTCGTAGCGCAAGTGTTCCCCCGCCATGCATCGGTCAAGGTGTGGTTTTACTTTGTTTTTGAACCGCTCCCCGCCGATTAAATCCGCCGCGGTCGATCCAACTATTTGCTC
>WJJU01000370.1 GCA_014729595.1 Chitinivibrionales bacterium | reverse complement strand
GTGGTGTCGCCGCCAAGATCCTTGCCCAGAACCATGGATGCAAAGTCTCGGCCCATCTCGGAGAAACCGTCCGGCTCTCCGCTCGCGGTGTCGGTCAAGTAGATATCGGAGCCGGTTTTAATTTTCGGACGCATCATTTCGCTACTTACCTGGACACCGAAAGGTATGGCGACTCCCCACTGCGAAGGCAAAAATTTATCGAGCGTCCAGTTCGCGCTGAGCCCTCCAGACAACGTCGTCGGCCTCTCCGGCATGAAATCCTCCGACATTGAACGAAAATCGGCGTTTTTGTAGCTGACATTGGCGTTAAAGGTCATAAAATCGGCCCATTGGGTGTTTATTCCGGCCGTAAAGGCCATTCCTTTGCGTGCCTTCAAGCCGGCGACTCGAATCCCCTCGATCCAGATTTCGCCGGAATCGGCGCCTATCGCCGATTCGTCGCGCATGACACCAAGGGCCAGCCATTCCACATTGGAAAAGGTAGGCATAACCTTTGTCCGCGAGAAGACCCCGTAGGCCGAATTGCTGTTCCTCATGTAAAGCGTGTCGATCGCACTTACCGTATCACCGTAGCGCTCAAAATACTCACGCTTGAGTTCGGAAAGCTCCTTGAGATTGATACTAAGTTCTTGCCACAAATACTTCTTTTCGACATCCGCCCCCGTTTGCGCCACGATATTTTTGGTTCGATATTCATAATAAGTCGAATCGTCATTCCCGAAACGAACGACAAACCAGGTGTTGGGGTCCATCGGACCAAACACCGTGCTCTCGCCTATCGTATCGACAACTTCGACAACGTTGCCGGTAGCAGTATCCACAACTTTCCTCACTTCGATCTTGGGCGCCTTTTGAGTGGAAAAGCCCCTGATGTACATGCGCATGTCGTCATACGCCGCCAGGTTGATCTTTTCCCATTCCCCGAAAAAGCGCTCAACCAGCTCCACCTCCCCCTCATGCAGGTTCCAATATTTGAGGCTCAAAGCCTGTTCCCGCCGTTCCACCCCACCTTCATTTCGTTTCTCCAACCGGCGACGAATTTCCGGCGGTGTTTCGTAAATATCCTTGTCGTCTTCACTGTTGCGCGATGCGGCCTCGATGCCGGTCGTGTCGCTCGTATCAACCGGCACCCATTGGTTCCCCACGAATTTCATACCGGTAAATTCCAACGTCCGTGCCGACGTACTAAGCGTATCGGCAAAATCGCTCCACCAGACGCGCACCGCCTTAACCTCGCTCCAATCCGGCCGCCCAACCGATTTCCAATGATCGCCCTTGATCGGTATTCGAACCCGGTACCAACCGGTACCTTCCGCCGCATTGCCCGGTTGATCGAGGTACGGGCTTGCCGTCAAAGAAGCCAAGTCGAGGCTTGCCCGATAGAAATTATCTCTATATAGATTGAATCCGTCATAGCTGAGCGCCTCGCTGGAAAGCTCCTCGTCGCCTTGAGTTCCGTTGGCAAACTTACGTTCCATTGCGCTGAGATTTTTATCGTCGGTGATGTCGTATTCAATCCAATTATCCCGCGCCGGATCCTCGGCAAAGTCCCCCAGACGCATGTCACCATATTCGAGTTCCGTCCACCGCCAACCGGAACCCGAAAAATCTGGATAGTAGTATCGCTCCTCTTCGTCAGCCAACGAATCGAGCCCGAGATCGAGATCGCGGTCATAGAAATCCCGATCATGATTTCTGCGCTCCGTGTCGGGCACTTTGTTGGGCATTCTCCCATCCAAAGACAAATCTTCGGCAATCTCTCCGATATCTATATGGAGCGTGCCGCCGGTACCGTAATCGTTAACCCAAAACTCGAAATATTTGTCGTCTTCGCGGTCCTTGAATGCCGGCGGTATCGGTCTCACAATGCCGGCCCACGGATTAACCAAAGGTTTACCGTCCGTATCGGCGACCCCTTCCAACAAGCCGGTGTCGTCCGGAAACGGATACACGATAAGCCGTAATGTCGAGGCGTACTTTTCGGTTTGTTGCGTGACGGTCTCTTCACCCGGCCGGCGAGTCCAAATACTGTCCCATTCCGTCGCCTCCCCAGATCTAAGCTCAGGCTTGATCCAGTACCAATGCCATGCGGGCGGTCGCCAAAACGCGAGATCGTCTTCGACACTTGCCTCCGAAGTGGCGGCCAGAACGCTGTCGTCGTACGGCGGTGATGCCTCGTGCCAATGGTCGTTATGATTGACGCCGTCGTGATCTTCTCCCAACGCCAGTTCTTGTCGACTCCCCTCAAAATCGTCCACATAAGCTTCGTCGCCCGAAGTAGGCTTGACAATACTACCGGCCACTTCAAAATCGAAT
>WJJU01000369.1 GCA_014729595.1 Chitinivibrionales bacterium | reverse complement strand
GCCGGTGTTCGATCGTTTAGAACAGAAAATAGTTTGAAGGAGCCGAAAGATGGGACGAAGAAGCAGCTTTGCCGTAATCTACGGTGCCGCTTTAGTCTTAACCTTTGTCGTGGCGGGTGAAAGTGCGATTGCATCGATTACGACCCCTACAAGCTCGAGTTCACTTCGCGTCGGCGATACCATGCGAATCGAGTGGAAGGCGAATGCGACGATGATCGGCGAAGGCGCTCGGGTGAAAATTTCATTTAACGGCGGTATAGATTGGTATCAGATTTCGCCCGGCGAAATGTTGCCGAGCAGTGTACGCGAAATGGAATGGGTTATTCCGGAGTCGCTGCAGGTTTATAACGAAGACGAAAGGCAACTGATCCAGCTACCGACGATTTCAGATGAGGTTTTAGTGAAGGTATCGGAGGGTAGCCGTGCGGGGACGTCGACGGCTCCTTTCAGCATTCTTCCCGCCGCCGGTTCGTCCACGGTTGAGACCACCAAGGCACGGTCCAAAGACCTTCTGAGTATCACCAAAAGCACGGCCGGAAACTATATGGTTATGGTTCCGGTAGCCGGTGAGCATACCCTCACGCTTGTTGACGGTCGCGGTCGGCAAATACGGAGCCGAAGGGCTATGGGTCCGGCGGCCTACACCCTGCCTGTAGATAATTTGGCGCCGGGAGCCTACCTTATGAGGGTGACAACCCCGAAGGGGAGCGCCGTGCGGCAAATAAATGTTAGATAGCGAAAATCGATCTTATTGCATTCACATGGCCAACTCCTCGGGTTGGCGGCCCGTAGTGATCCACCGCCGCAACGGCGATATTCTACGTTTTGAGTACTACCTCGACGTACGCCGTCGCAGCTCCTTTCCCTTTCGGGCGAGCCCGTCCATTCACGCAACATCTTTACACTCTTCTCCGTAGTAAAACGTGGATCGACGCCCCCTCCACAAGGCATGAGGAATAGCCATGCCAATAACTTTAGCGGTCCAATTCGCAAACCATATACTCACACAATCGGCAAACAAGGAAAAAAGAACTATGATTCTCTCTCAAAAAAGATGCAAACGCATTGAAGGTGACGCCGACAGACTTCCCGCCGAGACTGAATGGGGAATGCTGGTGCAGATCCCCGGTTGGGAACTTCACACAAAAGGGACCCATACGATCAGCCGCGCGTTCTCATTCAGGGATTATGTTTCCACCGTTAAATTCGCCAATCGCATTGCCGAAATCGCTGAGGGAGAAGAGCACTACCCTGATCTTCATATTTCACGGGGACGTGTTAGGGTTGTCCTCTATACGCGACCCGTGCAGGGATTGACCGAAAACGATTTTATTCTTGCCGCCAAAATCGATCAACTAAGAGAGCGGACTCTTTAGTGCGACGGATCAAACCGACGCATGCGAACAGATAATTGCATGGGTGACATGGTATGGATCTCACTCAAAGCCGAATCAACTCGTTTCGCCGAACAGTGTACCGCCATTTCGAGCGCCACGGACGTGATCTTCCTTGGCGCAATACGAGCGATCCTTACCATATACTGGTCTCCGAGATTATGCTTCAGCAGACGCAAGTTGATCGGGTGGTAGATTTTTACCGACGATTTCTTACCCGTTTTCCCGACGTATCATCACTTGCTTCAGCCTCAACCCATGATCTTTTAGCAGCTTGGCAAGGGTTGGGATATAACCGACGCGCACGAAATCTGCAGCGTTGTGCGGCCGCAATAATCGCCGATCATGCGGGACGGGTTCCCGATGATCCCGATAATTTGGTTTGCCTCCCCGGTATCGGCAAAGCAACGGCCGCCTCGATCGCGGCTTTTGCTTTCAACCGACCGACAATATTCATCGAAACGAATATTCGCACCGTGTTTATTCATCACTTTTTTGGTAATCGCCAAGGCGTTACCGATTCCGAATTGCGGCCGCTTGTGCGGCGTACACTTGACCGTCGGCGTCCCGCCAAGTGGTATTCCGCACTGATGGACTATGGGGTGTATCTCAAGAAGCGTTTCGGCAATCCGTCGCGTAGAAGTGCGCATCATGTCGGCCAAGGAAAATTCGAAGGATCGGATCGCCAAATACGTGGTGAAATTCTCAGACGACTCCTGAAGGATTCCGAGATTAGCGAAGCGGTCCTGATAAGTGCCCTCGGCGCCGAAAAAGAGCGTGCAAAACGAATTATTTCCCAACTTGTTCATGAAGACTTTATCGTCCGGGTCGGCAACCATGTGCGAATCGCTTCCTGAAACCCCTACTTCGACGACGGCGGATGATGATTACGTGGCCGTTGCGAGGGACGGATATTTGAGCTACAAGCAATATATCGAAGGTACTTTGTCGGAAGCGGTACCTAAAATTGTTCGAGCATACTAAGGAGAACCACCATGTCTCATCGTTTGCCTGATTCCTTTGGCTTTTATGCCATCCTAACGAATCCCGTTCGCGGCTATGACTATCTCACTCGGCTGTTGGTTGATTATGAGGTCGCGTTCATTCAGCTTCGTATGAAAGAAAGACTCGAACGCGAAGTGGCGGCAACGGCGGAGCTGATGCGACGGATCACCGAGGGTACCGCCGGTCGCTTTATCGTTAACGATTATCCCCGAATCGCGGCGGCGGTTGGAGCCGACGGGGTTCATGTTGGCCAAGGGGATATGCCGTACGCCCAAGCTCGCTCGGCTGTTGGTCCCGATGCGATAGTGGGAATATCAACACACTCACCCGAGCAAACGAGTGAAGCCTGCGGGTTGAACCCTGATTACATCGGCATTGGTCCGGTTTGGGCGACGACGACCAAAAAGGTTCCCGACTCGCCGATTGGGATCGAGGGGATGCAAAAGATGTTGTCGTCGGCGACCGTACCGTCCGTCGTTTTGGGTTCGATTACGACCGAGACACTCCCCGAGGTTTTGAAGGCCGGCGCCCGCAATTTTAGTCTTGTTCGTCCATTGAACGAAAGCGACGAGCCCGAAAAGGTTTTAAGAGAAATTCTCCATGTTTATCACGACAACGTGGGAGCCTAAAAGGGAAGGTCAACGGCGGCATCATGCAGAACAGGGGGGGAGGGGGGGTCAAAAAAGAGGATCCCGCATCAATCTTGCATCCTCGTTGCACCGCTTTCTGATTCGCAACAAATCGTCGACATTCGCCAAGAAAATATCGACAAGCACCGGGTCAAAATGCCTTCCTCGCTCACTTTTCAGGATTGCAAGTGATTTCTCGGTGGACAGCGGAGCTTTATATGGTCTCTTTGAGGTGAGTGCGTCGAATGTATCTACCAGCGCAACAATTCGGGCGTTAAGCGGTATCCGTTCTCCCGAAAGGCCCTCGGGGTACCCTTCACCGTTCCATTTCTCGTGATGGTAGAGAGCGATCTGTTCTGCCGCGCGCAGCACGTCGGCTTTTGATTCGGCAAGAATGTTGGCGCCTATCAGAGTATGGCATTTCATGAGTTCATACTCGGGAGCGAGCAGCGTCCCATTCTTAAGCAAGATACGATCCGGAATACCAATCTTTCCGATATCGTGCATGGGCGCGGCATAGACGAGCGTTTTTACTAAGTTGGTATCCAGACCGATCCGTTTGGCGAGCAGTGCGGAGTATGCGCTGATGCGCGAGATATGATTGCCGGTATCGCGGTCTTTGTATTCCGCCGCGGTCACCAGCCGGCGAATAGTATCAAAATAGGCATTCTCGACCTCTCTCTTTGCCGATTTGAGGCCTGATATGGTCTTACGGAGGTCACCGGCATACTTTTCGAGCTGTCGATTAGCGCCGGCTAATTGGCGATGAGTGTCTTTAATCTCGCGGCGAGCCGTGACCAAGTCCTTGGCGAATCTAAGAATCTGAGCATCGGACAAGCTCGCACTCTCACCTTCCGCTTCTTTGCCGTCCGAATGATGAAAATCCCCAAGCACAATCGATTTATCCCCGTGCTTTACCATCGGTCCGTCTCCTAATCATGGGCAGGGACGCTTGGTCACATAAGCGCCGCAAAACTCAGTCAATCCCGAGCAACTCCTCGATTTTGCAGAGAAGTTCCAGGGGGCTGAACGGCTTAGTCAGATAGGCCGATGCGCCGGCGGCGAGCGCCTCCGCAACGTATTGTTCATTGCCGAGACCTGACAGCACCACGATCCGGCAGTTACATGTTTCAACCGATTCCTTGATCATCCTGGTGGCTTCAATTCCATTAAGCCGGCCCGGCATACGTATGTCCATAATGACTGCATCGGGTTTATGCCGGCCGCATTGACGCACGGCCTCCAGCCCGTCATGCGCCTCTATAACCCGATACTCATCGGGGTCAAGCGTAGCCGACAGGAGTCGTCTAATTTCAGCGGCGTCGTCGGCGATCAGAATTTTTTTCATACTATTCTCACGGAATTCACATCCGAATAGTCTTCTTCCAAAAGCGTCTTCAGTGGCGGCAATAATGCCCGGGGCGATTAACTAGATTATGATAAAAAATCACCAATGTCCAGCCTTTTCATTTTTTCATTCGCCTGAGGATATCGCCATCGTCATTTTCGCCGCTTGCTTTCCGATTCACACCTGATGTATGATATTATTATATTACACTTGAATTAATCGGTTGTCACCGCCGATCAGCGTCGGAGGGTGTGTTTACGCTGTGTTGCGGCGCCGACTTATTGCAGTCATTAGATGGTCCCACGCTCAGAATCGACAAATTCGGGTTACAGCATATTACATCTTAGATTTAGAGCCACTTTCAGTAATGAGGTGCATACATGAGGGCTGAGTGAGAGAGGGCGGGAGACACAATGGAGTGATTCCGCGGGCATCCGCCTCCCCATAGTTGGTATGCAACGGCGGCGATGGGCGCCGACGGCTCGAAAGCCAAGGATGTTCGGCGTTCCGCGGCGTGGCCACCGGGCGAAGCCGGAGGATCTCACAAGCGCGAACGGGGTTGAGCCGAACGCAATGTACGAATAGCAGTTCATACTGAAAGCGGCGCTTTACCGTCCATGGAATAACCGGGGTGCACAATGCCGGCGTTTCGACACGAAACCTCGCTTACTAAAACCGTAAACAGCGACGATGGAGAAGCCGAATCCTCGGAATCGGCGGCTGAATATAAATCCGAGTTGTCGCGCCACAATTTATCGGCGGCCCGTACGCTTTGCCTCTGGGCGGGCATCCTGGTAATTCTTTTTGCCGTGACCGGTATTGACTACCTCTTCGCTCCAGGCCATTTCTTTACTTTCCTTGTCTTGCGCTTGGCTTCGGGAGTAATCTGCTTGACTCTCTTTGCCGTAACATTTAATAAAGGCGCGGAAAAACATGCCCATATTCTCGCATACGCGGCACTCGCCGCGGTCGGAGCCTCGGTTGCGGTAATGATTCGATTTTCAGGCCACGACAGTCCTTACTATGCCGGCCTGAACCTTGTCTACCTTGGCGCGGCACTGATGCCGTGGGGGGCCAAAAAAACAGCTCTCATTTGTCTAACAATTTATTCCGCGTATGTGGGACCAATCCTAGTTTTCGACCTCCCTGACGTTAACGTCAAGATGTTCGTAGCCGCCAATCAGTTCCAGTTTTTTACCATTGCGATTGCCTTCGCAATCAGCGAAATACTTACCGGCGCACGAAAAGGTCGAATCGTCGAAACACAAGAGATGGGGCGGGACACTGGAGACCGGAGTGAAGACGCCAATATCGCCGACTTCGATCGGAAACCTGAATTGCCGCGCGAGGATTGTTTCACGCCCCGTCGCAACACACCCGCCCGAAACACCGACATCCACCGAATCCGTCGTTTCGAGAACCGAAATCCCGCCAAGCCCACGATCCTGCTGACGGGAAGCGACCCGAACATGATGAAAACAATGGTCGAAATACTATATGACAAATACAACCTTCTTACGGCATTCAACGGTTTTGAAGGTTTGCGTAAGCTTGGCACATGCAATGATTCCATATCGCTCATTTTGTCGGATGTTGGAATGCCGGGCATGAACGGATTTGACTTCTGCGAAAGAGTCATGAAACATGACGAATACGGGGGAATACCGTTCATTTTCATCACAACACTTACGAGCCAAGAAGATCAGCTTCGCGCGTTCACCGTCGGGGCAACCGATTTTATCTGTAAACCTATCAACGCGGCGATCATCAAAAAGAAGGTTGAGCGTTGGACGGCTCGACGCAATTACGAACTGATGCTTCGCGACGCTTCGGCGTCACTCGAGGAGCGGGTCGCTCAGCTTTCCCGCGTTCGAGACATCATCCTCCACGAAATCCGCAACCCCTTACAAATGATCATCGGCGCCAATTTTTTCGTCGACCGCCTCCGCCGAAGTTCCCTCTGCCGGGCGTCTGAGAGAGAGCGTCGTCTTTGGGAAAACGTTGTCATGCTTGAGCGAGGTACCGAAGCGCTAAAATCGGTACTTGAAGCTACAGGTACAATCGATGTATCCGCCGCCTCCTCGCTCCGTCCCGAACCCTTGGTTCACACGCTCAAAGAATCAATCTCCCGAACCGAGCACCTTCTGGACAACATCGATTTGGCGGTTGAATTCGACGCCTTTAGAGAATACCACATCAACTGCAACCACGAATTGCTTGTTCAGGTTTTCGTAAATTTGATACGCAATGCGGCCGAGGCAGTCAAAGACAAACAATCCACCAAAAAAGGATTTGTTCACATCACGCACGAAATCATTGAAAACAAAAAAATTATGGTAAAGGTTTCGGACAATGGAATCGGCATGAACGCGGACACCGCCGCGAACCTGTTTCGTTTCAAGTATACGACCAAAAAGCATGGTACCGGCATCGGTCTTCATTTCTCCAAAATGATCGTCAAGCTTCACGAAGGGACGATATCCGCCGAGAGCACCGAAGGTGTCGGAACGGAATTCCGCGTAGAACTTCCCCTTCTGAACCAACGCAAGCCCACCTTTGCTTCGCAACGGCCGGTAGCGTTACGCCATTGCGCCGTTTGAACCCAATGCACCCCATCATTGCACAAAAACCAGAACGCGTCGATGCTCTCGCGGTGAATCGCGCAAGCTAGTGCCACCGTCGCTCTACCGCATAAGGAATTCCGCGCACACCCGTACTTTTTGTTGCCGTTGTTCGGTGGACGACAAGGCGCTTACCAATCTTGGACACCACCCCCAATCAGGTATGCCCCGCGATTCGTTCACACCTTCCCGCCCCAAAGGCCTTGTGCGGTTTCACCGCCGTTTAGCTCCGCAACGTACTGTGACACCGCATTGCTGCCCTGACATAGTGCGATCTTTAGCCCGGGCCCTCACTCAGAACCGACGATTTTAGGCAAAAATCGGTTCGATTCGGCTAATGAGAAGTCACACTCTAAGTTATATCTATATAAGGAATGAACCGTTGGTGAAATGCGGAATTCTCTGTATATGCGCAAAAGGGTTTTATGCTCCTCCGGTATAAACAATGACGGTTCGCAATCGATCGCGGATAAAATGTATTTTGCGAAGTGCTTCTTTGGGTACCTGGTGCAGCCTAAGGCCGGCTAATCATCGACGATGTCGGAGACGCGACGGAGCAAATCGATTCGGACGTGTCGATTAAGGTTTGGGTTACACAAATTAGAACCGGCCCCTCACCACACCGCCTTTAACCTTAGCGTCGGATACCGAAGAGGCGCTTTTTTCTCTTTTTATCCATAGGCGGCTATAGCGTAAGCACGGTTTGCGCTTTCCGCCTATCCTGAACCGCACCAAAAGGAAACCGCAAACGGGAAAATTGCCATGATGGAAAACGACAGTCGAGAACGCACCCAATCCTCCCGAAGCGCATCCGTACGGACAAAGAAAGGTTTATCCAGCCGCCGGCAACGCCCGGTTGATTATGTGGATCCGATGATCGGTACCGATGAGACGCATTTCATTTCGCAATGGCGTTCGGAGGCCGGCACCTATCCCGGCGCGGTCGCCCCCCACGGCATGGTGCAGATGTCGCCCGAAACAAGCGACGACAAAGACTTTCTCAGGGGATACTACTATTGGCAAGACGTCATTCGACGATTCAGCATGACGGAGCATTTCAGCGGATGGCCCAACGGCTCGGCGGGCAAAGGGTTTATGATGCCCTGCGCGCTCACCTCCGACGGCGGGGAGGGAGCAAGTTCAAACTTTGAGTCCCGCTTTTCGCACGACAATGAAACCGCGGAGGCGGGATACTACTCCGTTTATCTCTCGGACAGCCGCATTCGTTGCTCGTTCGCGGCGAAGACACGATCAATCATCGGGCGGTTTGCCTATGAGCGCGCCGGTAAGTACATCGTGGCTCTATCCGACTTTGATACCTTTGAATTGGTATCCGACCGGGAAGTGGCTCTTTCGTGCGCCGCCGGGCGTCCGGATTTAGGCAAATCGAATGCAAAAATTTACCTGCATCTTGTTTTTGACCGCGAATTTGAAGCCGCAACGCTTGACAAAAAACACATTCTGACCTTTCCCTCTCTTGCGCACGACGACAATTCCTTATCGTTCAAGTATGGAGGGTCATACACCTCCGCGGTCAATGCCAAGCACAATCTTGAATCGGAAATACCGCACTGGAATTTTGAAGGCGTAAAGGAAGATGCTAAAAACCTTTGGGACACCGAATTAAGCCGAATCGAAGTCGAGGGCGGTACGGAAGAAAACAAAACGATATTCCACACCGCATTCTATCATTC
>WJJU01000368.1 GCA_014729595.1 Chitinivibrionales bacterium | reverse complement strand
GCCGATACGCGGAACCGATTTCCCGGATGTATCGTACGTACGTTCCCAATGACGGTTCTCGCGGAGTATGTAGAAGGGACTATCCTTTAAATTGATGTACCGGTTAAGTTCGGTAAAGTTTCTGCCGGCCGGCAGTGTTTTGTTCTTGAGTGCAAGTAAAAGCTTAATTAGCCCTGCTATACCGGCAGCGGATTCAAGGTGACCGATGTTGGTTTTCACGGAACTCAATCCGCAAAATGCGCCTTCACTCCCATTCCCTTTATCATTTTTAAGCAATTCGCCAAAGCCTGCCTTCAGTCCTTCAATCTCTATCGGGTCTCCCAGTTTTGTCCCTGTCCCATGCGCTTCTATCAGCGCCACATGACGAGGGTCGATTTCCGCTTTTGTATAGGCATCGATGAGCAACCGTGCCTGCGACTTGGGGTTGGGCGCCGTCAGTGAACCGGATCGTGCGCCATGATTCATGGCGCAGGCTTTTATTACCCCGTGGATATTGTCGTGGTCTCGAAGCGCGTCTTTTAGTGGCTTGAGAATGACCGCTCCGACTCCTTCGCCACGAACATAGCCGTCAGCTCGATCGCTGAACGTCTTGCACATTCCGTCGTTTGCGAGCATCCCGGCCTGACTGAACGATACGAATGTCTCTGGAGTCAAGAGTGCGTTCACGCCTCCGACAATCGCCATGGAGCAGTCACCCGCGATAAGAGAGCGAACGGCCACGCATGTGGCCGTCAATGAGCTGGAACAGGCGGTGTCCATAGCTACACTTGGACCGGTAATGTCCAAGAAATAGGAGACGCGATTCGCTACCATGGAAAATGCGTTGCCCGTGGCGAAGTATCCTTCGATAGTGTCGTCACTTCGATTTCCGGTAAGCATGAAATCATGGGTTGATACCCCAACGAAAACGCCGACGGGAGCGCCGGACAAATCGGCGGGATTGTAGGCGGCGTCTTCCAAAGCGGCCCAGACGGTTTCCATCCACAGACGATGCTGAGGATCTATAGTTTGAGCTTCCTTCGGAGAAATATTGAAAAAAGCGGCGTCGAACCTGAAGATGTCTGAAATGAGGCCCGCACGCTTGACCGACATGGTATTGGGAGCCTTTTCTTCGGAATAAAGAGCTTCACAGTCAAACCGTTCCTTAGGAATGGTTGAAATGCAATCCCGGTGCGTTTCGATACAATGCCAAAACTCGTCCAGGTTTGAGGCGCCGGGGAACCTACCGGACATGCCGATAACGGCAATGTCATTGTCCCGGACGGCGCTTGAGTGAGCCGCGGCCGCAAAGGGATTGGTGTCCGTCGATTCGGGTGTTTTATCGTTTGGTCGGTTTTCGATATGCCCTTGACTATCCGAATGCCCGAAAAAACGAGAGAAGTCGTCGGCGTACTGATCCATACAATAATCGGCTAATTGCCGAAAGTTAACGCATGAGAAGAACAAGGTGGGCTGGAGATCCAGGTTGATGTCGTCCTCGATTCTATTGAGTGCTTTGATCACGTCCATGGAATCGAAAATGTCCAGAAAACCCGCCGATGCATCCATGTCGTCGGGGCCGACGCCTAGAATCGATGCACCGACTTCGAGAAGGTAGTCCATGATTTCGGCATGAAGCTCTTCAGTATGGGTAACGGAAACATTAGCGCCGTGATCATCCTCTATGTTAATGGTGGGGACACCCTTGGGGACCGCTATATCATCCCGAAAGAAAACCCTATCGGAACTCAGTGCATTCATTTCTTCCAAATTATTTACAATGGCGAAACATTCGGTGAGTTTCCGATAGCGAGACACTTTTTGGTAACGCCCAATTTCCTCTTTGATCGTCGTGACAACGGTTTCCGGTGTGAAGGTACTACCGCTTTCCGCGCACTTTCGTTTTATCCAATCGAAAGCGGGGACGACAATTATAAAAGGGGTTTCCGAATCATCGGCTTTTTTTCTGCGCTCTACTCTTACATGCTCGATCGCTTCGCCGGCCATGAGTGATTCTTCGATTTCCTGCAGGTAGACGTTTTTTCCGCCCTTGTTGACGACAACGGGTTTCGACCTACCGGTAATCCATAAATAATTATCGGAATCTATTCTTCCGATGTCACCCGTATGAAGCCAGCCCGATTCATCGAGCACTTCACGCGTTTTTTCCGGATTCTTAAAATATCCCTTCATTCGACTGGGACCTCTGACCAGTATCTCCCCTTCGCCTGCTTGATTGGGGGTTTCTATCTTTAAATCTACCCCGCAAAGCGGTGCGCCGGTCGATCCTCGTTTCACCATTTCAGGATTGGTGGCGGTTACTATGGGCGAGAACTCACTCAGACCGTAGCCCTGTAATAGTTTTAATCCGGCGTCGATCAACCCGTTTATCACCTGAAGATCCAGCCTTGCTCCCCCGGACATTATCAATTTCAGATCGGGTAAAGGATTTTTTGCTTTTCGTACTTTTCTATAGACTGCGTCCAACGCGATCGGCACCGTCGCGAAATAGTTGATGCGGTATCTTTCCAATGCCGCATACACATCCTTTATCTTTGATGGAGGATGTATTATTACCGTTCCATTGGTGAGCAACGGTAATATGAATCCGAGCATGGCGGGATAGGTGTGATAAAACGGACCGCCCGAAAGCCATCGCTCCCCGGAAATGAAATTCGCCGATTTGCGAAAATAGCCGGTCGGCTGAAAGTCGGTATTAACGCGAAGGAATACGCAGTATGCATTAGAAAGCAGTGCATGATGACTCAGCTCGGAGAAGACGTCTTTATACATGTAGACCAGCACGGCGGTATCGTCGGCATCGACAGCCCAAGGGAGGGGCTTTTTGCCGTAGCCTTCCAACCGAATCCCGGCCTCTAATAAGTCGCGAAAAGGTACTGCTCCCGTCGTTGCGAACACTTCCTTAGTCTGATCCCTATCCGGGTTAATGAGGGCCCCGGCACGTTGGTTCATTGGGGAATTTCGGGTTTCGATCCGATTCCGCTTGATCTCGATTTTAGTCGAGTCAATATCGTCAAAACAAATAATGCATTCAAAAGATGGACAGTCAATCGGCAGAGCCGCTACCCTGGGCAAATATTCGCCGGAGGTGAATAAGCAGCGCATTTGGCAGAAGTTGATCATTTGTACCAACTCTTTCGGCTTTAGGCCTAAATCGATCGGTACTACAATCGCTCCACTCGATACTATCGCCAAATAGGTAATCGGCCATTCAATCCTGTTGGCTGACAGAAGACCGATACGATCCCCCTTTTGTATTCCCATTTCAATAAGCGCACGGCTTAAACTCGCGACCTCGCCGCAAAGGGTCGCGTAATCGATTTCCCTCCAGTTGGCGGTGCTTTCTCCTAATAGTGCAAGAGAGTTCATTGCTGTGGTGTCGAAACCATTCATCATTTCCGCAAACGTATGCGTTGAACTGAGCTTTTCCTTGAGTTGGTCTCGACACGCGATAGACCTGGTATCCATATAGTACTCCGGCATTAGTTGCTGTTCATTTTCATGTTTTTCACATAAGCCAAAAAGATCTTGCCAATGAAGGCGACGTGGACATATTCCCGGCGATGATCCCTAAGTATACGCTTGAGGGTCGACGAATGGAATGGTGCGGGCAAGTGCCCTCGAGTGACCGAGAGAATGTCAATGATGAATCCGAATGGCTCTTACGTTTATAATTTTAGAAACGCACCAAGCTCACGTGCGATGCTCTCTAAACATGATGGGTCGGTGAATAGAGAAAAATGCCCCGCATTGTCGATCGTTACCGTCTTCATTGAGGCTTTAGGGAAGACGGCGGAAAGGT
>WJJU01000367.1 GCA_014729595.1 Chitinivibrionales bacterium | reverse complement strand
GTTACCAACCACGGAAAAGTGAACCGTGACGCGCTCCCCCCTGCCCAGAAAAACCTTACAACGCCTTCGGAAGCGAATGCCGATAGGGTTATCGATCAGCTCGACCCGGCGAAACCCCACATCGAGAGCTTGGAGTCGGTACTGACGAAGGTTAAGGACGAAATGAAGGGGTTCCTTGAATGCGCTGAATTAGCCGTCGATGATGACCTTTTCGATCATGGCGCAACATCGTTAACGTTGGTTAACCTATCACAAAAACTTAACGAAATGTATGAAATTGTCGTTCCCATCGAGGTGTTCCTTGACAACCCAACAGTACAAGGACTCGCGGAATTCCTTCACCGGCGATTGGCGGAAAAAGCGACTGAAAAAGCGAAATTGAAGCGCCAAAGCGCCGAAGTCGCCACAAAAGCCGCGGCCGAGGATCAAACCAAGTCGGACTCCGAAGTAAGCGATGAACCTGCCGCATCATTGCCGGAGATAGAGGAGACATACCTCCAAAGGGCCGATTTCGTGCCGGACGCCTATGTGCGGTCATCTCCGTCCCTGGGCTTTAGCGACTCGGTAATCTCGTTTGCCAATTTAAGCAAGCTTCTGGGACTGCTCAGGGGTATTTCGCTGGATGGAAAAGACAAATACCTGTATCCTTCGGCGGGAGGGCTTAACGCAGTTCAAACCTATATTGCCGTAAAGGAAAACAGTGTCGAGGGGCTAAATGCCGGGACCTATTACTATCACCCCATTCAGCACTCACTTATCCCCCTGGTGCACGATTTCGACTTGGAAAATGGCGCATTCCATCAGTATTACCATGAAGCATTCGAGACGGCCGGTTTTCTTGTTTTCTTCATTGCCGAGATGAAGGCGATTCTGCCGGTGTACGCTGCCACAAGCAGGGTGCTGGTCACAGTGGATTGCGGATATATGGAAGAATTGCTCCTCAGTCGCATGGGTGAATGCGGACTGCGGCTTTGTCCGGTGGAAGGTGTCGATTTCAGCCCCATACGCCGGCACTTCAAACTCAACGAAAGCCATGAATATGTTCATTGCCTCATAGGGGGTGCGCCTTCGGCGAATGACGGAGGAGCGCCCTCGGCTCAATCACTCGAGCAATTCATCGAGCGCAGCGAAGTCGGACTGCGAGACCACTTTTCCGAAATCGATGATCGCTCGTATTTGCAGACACACAACAGCGAAGCGAAAATGAAGGATTTCAAGTTCATGCTGAAGGATGAACACGATCGCTTTGAGCAAGAGCAGCACCATATACGGAAGATCGACGGTATTACCGAGATTCGTCTTGCGGATAGTCCCCATCCGGAAATGGACTACCGGCTCCGCGGTTGTCGCAGGGAGTATCTTCGCGACAGCATTCCTTTCAAAGAGTTCGGCGATTTTTTATCGTTACTCCGCACCGATTCCAATCGCGGCACACGCCTCTATCCCTCGACGGACAACCGCTATGCGGTCAAAGCATACCTTTATATAAAAAAGGATGCGGTTGAGGGATTTCGAGAAGGCATCTATTGTTACGAGCCCGATAAGCATACGCTCCGCCTTGTTTGTGATAAGCTGTCGAAGAAGGTCAAGCCCAGCTATACACCCTTCAACAGGCCCCATTATCAGGCGTCGAAATTCTGCATGTTCCTGATTGCCGATTTGGGAGCATTCAGGCCGACCTATGGTGACGAGGCGCTTCAGCTTGCCACCCTTGAAACAGGCTATATGGGGCAGCTTCTTATGGATCATCAGTCGGAGTTCAACATCGGCCTCTGTCCGATCGGAGGGCTTCGCTTTGATCGAATAGAAGACGATTTCAAATTACCATTGGACCACATGCTGATTCATGGGTTTACCGCCGGTTATTATACATTCGAGGGTTCGCGCAGCCCCTCGCTTCGGCTTAGCGCCAAAACCATCGCGCCCACCTCGTCGGTATCGGTACACTCAAGTCAATCGTCCTCCGGCGACGTGCGGCCAAGTGCCGACAGCGCCATAGCCATAATCGGAGCATCAGGACGGTTCCCCGGCTCGAAGACACTCGAGACCTATTGGAAGCATCTACGCGGCGGCGATCTACTTATCCAAGAAATTCCGGAACAGCGTAGATCACTCATGCCGACGATGGACGGATCACAACGCGATCCGTTTTACGGCGGATACCTTGACGACATCGATTGCTTTGATAATCGGCTTTTCAAAATATCACCGGTTGAAGCCCGAACAATGGACCCCCAAGAACGGTTGCTGCTCGAAGTGGTCTGGGAATGCCTTGAAGATGCCGGGTATTCACCAAGCGCGATGGAGATGTCGGCAATGAACATTGGTGTATTCATTGGCGCGATGTGGAACGATTACCAGCAATTGGGTCTTGACGAGTGGCGCAACGATGGAACGATAAAGGCGGTAACACAGCATTCCGCACTCGCGAACAGAATCTCATATTTCTTTGGCCTCAAAGGACCGAGCGTAGTCGTGGACACATCATGTTCCTCGGCCTTGACAGCTCTTCACCTGGCCCGCGAAAGCATTAGAGCGGGCGATTGTAATGCCGCCATTGTCGGCGGCGTCAATATTATCACCCATCCTTTTCATACAAGAATTCTCCGCGAGCTTGATCTTACTTCCAGCGACGGCACGACGCGAGCTTTCGCCCAACAAGGTGCGGGGTGGACTCCCGGCGAGGGGGTCGGAGCCATTCTGATTCGTCCGCACTCGACCGCCCATAAGTGCGGAGACAATATCCATGCCGTCATCAGGAGTACCCATATCAGTCATTACGGAAAAAGCTCGCGTTTCGGCATGCCGTCGTCGGCCTCCCAAGCCGCGTCAATCGCAACGGCACTCGAGCGTTCTGAGTGCTCGCCGGCCACTATTGATTATATCGAAACGGCCGCAACCGGATCGAGTGTTGCCGATGCATCCGAAGTAGCCGCACTCCGAAAAGTTTTCGAGAATTCGGATGGTCGTCGGGCGCCGTGCCCTATCGGATCGGTTAAGCCGAATGTCGGCCACTTGGAGTCGGCCTCATTTTTGTCTCAGTTGTTCAAAGTAATCGGGCAGATGAAGTATGAGGAACTCGCGCCTACCATCTGTGAAAAGCCGCTCAATCCCTTTCTGGGTTTGGAACAATCGCCATTTGTAATAGCCGAGGAACGAATGAAGTGGGTGCCGCGAAGTCCGGCAAACGGCCGACGCGAAAAAAAGCGCTTACGCGCCCTGATCAACGGGTTTGGCGCCACCGGATCCGGCGGTCATGTCGTTCTTGAATCTCCGAGCTCCGGGACGGATAAAAGCACAACAAGCAAAGGTCCTTTCCTCATTGTGTGCTCCGCCCTAACGAATGATCAACTTGTCGAATACGCCGAGCGACTTCATGATTTCCTGAAGGAAGAATCGGGCGCGGTGCCGATGGTAGACCTGGAGTTCACGTTAGCCGCGGGAAGAGCCGAGCTGCCCGAGCGATTGGCGTTATCTGTGCGCGATCGTATCGAGCTAATCAAGAAGCTGGAGCAATTCGTTCAAACAAAGAAAGAGTGCCCCGGCATCTTTTGCGGAAACTCGCGGACCGGTAAGAAGAGTAATTTCCTTATTCGCGACCGTTCCGACCTGGATAAAGCGGCGCGTGCTTGGGTGGCGGGAGCTACGCTTGAATGGGAAGTATATAGTACGGATTGCCCAAAACGCATCTCCCTTCCAACGTACTGCTTTGCCAAAACAAGATTTTGGATAGACTTAGGCGCCGAAATCTCGGGCAACGGGAAAATGCAACGGCAAAACGCCGATACAAGTCCCGGCACGCCGCGCGATGGAAAGCCCCAAAACCATAAGCCAAATACTTTTGCAAATGCTTCGACCGGGAACGAGGTAGGAACATTGGTAAAGAAGATTTTCGCGGAAGTTACCGAAGCGCCTATAGGCGACATCGACTCTTCGACCCCTTTGGAAGACTATGGTTTGAATTCAATCATCGTCACCAAATTCAATCATCGAATGGCCGAGTATATCGAGAATGTTTCCAGAACCATCCTTTACGAAAACCAAACCCTTGACGAAGTCGTGAATCAACTCGTTGAAAATCACGCCTTTCGAATTACCAATACCGGCACCGCCGACGATTCGTCGGCGAGTGGCTACGACAAATACCTTTTTCGTCAAGCACAAAGAATACAACGACCAATCGAAAAGTTACAAGAATCCGCATCGTCCCCCGACATCGCCATAGTCGGGCTAAGCGGTCGTTATCCCGGAGCCGAGAACCTGGAGCAATTTTGGTCGAATCTGAAGCGGGGTTTGGACTGCATCTCGGAAATTCCGGCAGACAGATGGGACTATCGCCCCTTCTACAATTCAGACCCGAACACTAAAGGTACAACGTACTCCAAGTGGGGCGGTTTCCTGAAAGATGTCGACAAATTCGATCCTCTTTTTTTCGGCATGACGCCGCGAGAAGCCGAAACCACCGACCCCCAGGAAAGACTCATGCTCGAGATCGCCTGGGAAACGTTGGAAGATGCCGGATACACGCGAAAAAGCCTCCAACGACTTTGCGAAGGAAATGTGGGTGTATTTGTCGGCGTTATGAGTTCGGAGTACCAACTTTTCGGCATGGAAGAAACTATGAATGGCAACGGCGCCACCGTGAGTCCAAGTTTTGGAACCATTGCGAACAGGGTTTCCTATTTCATGAACTTTCGGGGTCCCAGCATGGCCGTAGACACAATGTGCTCCTCTTCCTTGACAAGCGTTCACCTCGCCGTCGAAAGCCTCAAGCGCGGAGAGTGCATGGCCGCCCTGGCGGGCGGCGTGAATTTATCTATGCATCCTTATAAGTTTATAGGTCAGTCACGCATGCGCATGGCCTCGACCGACGGTCGATGCCGCAGCTTCGGCATGGACGGAGACGGCTTTGTTTCGGGAGAAGGCGTCGGCATGGTATTACTCAAACCAATCGATGTCGCCGTGAGGGATCGAGATCGGATATACGGCCTTATCAAGGGCACGGCCGTCAACCACGGCGGAAAAACCAACGGTTACACCGTGCCGAATCCGCGGCGTCAAGCCGAAGTGATTCGCGAAGCGGTTGAGCGGTCGGGCATTGATCCTCGGTCGATCACGTATATAGAGGCCCATGGAACGGGAACCGCCCTTGGTGACCCCGTAGAGATCAACGGGCTAACGGCGGCTTTCAAGGAAAGCCGACAACCGGGCGTAAAGCGCTCGATCGGCTCGGTTAAATCAAACATAGGGCATCTTGAAGGAGCCGCCGGGATTGCGGCGATAACCAAAGTCCTACTGCAAATGCGGCACAAATGTCTTGTGCCGTCGATTCATGCCGAACCGGCCAACCCCAATATTAACTTCGCGGATTCGCCTTTTCGGGTGCAACGGGATCTTTGCGAGTGGACTGTCCCTCTTGAACCGAGGGATCAACAGGGACGCCCTTTCCCCCGGAGAAGCGGCATAAGCTCGTTCGGAGCCGGCGGCGCCAACGCTCATGTGCTGCTCGAGGAGCCCTCGGCGGTGTTTGAAGAGACGCATGTCGAGGATGGTACTCTCTCGCTATTTGTCTTATCAGCTAAGAACAAGCAACGACTTCTCGCTTACGCTAAGCGCATGATAGAATTTCTGCGATACTCGGAAGAATCCGCATCTTTTGCCGATATCTGCTACTCGTCCCGCATCGGACGTGAGGCGATGGATGAACGTTTGGCGGTTGTCGCCTCGACGAAATCCGAGCTGATGCAACGGTTACAATCATACCTTGCGGATAGCCCCGCCGAAGGTTTGATTATCCCACCGGACGAACGGAAAGTAACGCAAGATAAGCATACCAAAAGCGCTAAAACCAAGAACATAATCCCCGTTCAAGTCATAACCGCGGACGACCTCTACGAACTCGCGTGGATCTGGGTTTGCGGCGCCGATTTAGACTGGGAACAATTTGGCGATGAGAGCCGCCGTCGCCGGGTTAAGCTACCCACGTACCCCTTCGAAAAACGAAGATGCTGGCTGTCGGGGAACGGCGGCGGCTTTCGGAAACCGCCCCAAAGCGCATCGGTGAAGCCGGTTTTAAAATCCATCGATTCGCCTTTTGATTCCGGGATAGTTCATCGCGAATCAATCGATCCCCATCATCCAATCGTGAGTGAACATGTAATACACGGAAGGAACATTTTCCCCGGTGTTGGCTACTTGAACATTGTGTGCAATACCGTATGCAAATTGAGAAAGGAGGATCACATCCTGCTGGAGAACGTCCGCTGGATGTTTCCTCTTGAGGTTAACGACACCCAAAAACAATTGGAACTCAAAATACAAAAAAATGATTCCGACCTGACCTACCATATACTGGCGCAAGGATTCTCGAATGAGATCATTCTCAATAAAGGAAAAATCCCCGGCAACGGAAGTGCGCCAAAGCCGAAAACGAAGATTATTCCCCTCGATACTATTAAGGGAGCATGCAAAAAAGTGGTGGAGCATGATGAGGTATACTCTAAATTTGCGGCTTTGGGCGTCCAATATGGCCCCTATTTTAGAGGAATAAAAAAGATTTGGAAAAACGACAACGAACTGGTCGCTCTCTTGGAAACGCCGAATGAGGACCGAGGCAATCAAATTGACGGTTTCTTTCATACCGGCTTTGTCGATTCGGCCTTGCAAAGCATCATTTGCTTTCACAACCAGTCACGGTACTCGGCAATAAAAGCGAACAAAGTCCCTATTTCCGCCAAAGCGGTGCAATTTCAAAAACCACTTACCTCTTTGCGGTTCGCATATGTAATAGCTGTCGGCACTGACCTATTCGATGTTTATATAACCGACGCCGGGGGGCAAGCCCGGCTGTGCTTTCAGAGCGTGTCACTGCAAGAGGTTTCGTTCGAGAAGGGTAACACGACTACGCCGGTGGAGCCGATTTACTTTACACCGCAGTGGAAGCCAATCGCGATACCCCCCGACGAATCGCGCCGGTTATGGGAGGCTTCCTTGGCGGGATCGTCGAGCCGACTGGTAATTAGAGCCCGACAGACCGCCGAATCGCTTGAATCCACGTTAACGCATGCGCCGTGCGCATACACAGCGGGCGCATATCTTGAAGAAGACCTTCATTTTTCCTCCCTCGCCGGCATAGAGATGCCTCTCCGCGATTTAGAATACCTTGACGAAACACTTGCCGGCTGCGACCAATTGACGGAGATAATTTTCGAGGCCGACGCAGACCCTGAAGACGCCGATGAGGCATGGAGGGCGGAGACGGTCATCAATACCAGAGACGGCTGTGTCCGAGGATTTTTTCGCCTTGTAAAAAGCTTGGACGAACGGGGGTACGGGCAACGTCAGCTTCGTATTGCGGTAATAACAAACAACGTCCATCGCGTGCGTCGCAACGATCGCGTGGAGCCTTTCACCGCCGGCATCGTCGGCATGTGCAACTCTCTCGTGCATGAGTATCCACGATGGAACATACGCTGTTTTGACTTCTCGCGACGGGATTTTGCAGGCCCCGAGGGTGAATCGAGGTATTGGAATGCCGTTATGTCGACTGTTCACGATACACGCTTTGGTAACGGTGATATAATTGCCGTTCGAGAGGGAACATACTACAAACGAGCTTTGATCCCGGTAACCGCTTCATCGCGGCACAAGAGCCCCTTTAGAGAGGGACGCACCTATTTGATAGCGGGCGGGGCGGGTGGAATAAGCCTCGCCGTCTGCCGTCAAATAGCCGCAATGCACCGAGTACGGTTCGTTCTACTCGGCAAGAGTGACTTGGACGAGCAAAGAAAGCGAAAGATCCGTGCAATTGAAGAGTTGGGAAGCCGCGTGCTCTATCTTAAAGCGGACATTCAGGACCAAAACAGCATGTATGAAGCACGTCGACTCACGCATGAGACATTCGGGCCGATTCATGGCGTTATCCATTCCGCCGCTAAACTAAAAGACAAGCTGCTCCGTGATATGGATGAAGCTTCATTCAACGAGGCTTACTGTCCCAAAACGCGGGGATCCGTAGTGTTAAGTAAGGTTCTGGAAAACGAGCCGCTGGATTTTATGCTGTTTTTCTCATCCATCCAAACATTCGTCAGCTATCCCGGTCAGTGCAACTACGCCGCGGGGTGCGCATTCAAGGATGCCTATTCGCTTTACCTGAACGAATCTCGATCATATCCGGTGAAATCGGTCAATTGGGGATATTGGGGGTCGGTTGGAATGGTCTCCGGAGAACAGTACCGAAAGCGGATGGCAAAGCAAGGTATCGGTTCGGTTGAAGCGCCCGACGGTTTAACGGGGATTGAACATGTTCTCAACAACGAGATCGAGAGCATAGCGGTAATACGAGCGAATCGCAACGCGCTTGAAACAATCGGCGTGGATTGCGGCAACGGGCGGAAAAAGCCTTCCGAAACGCCCGCCGGCGCGCCGGTAAAGGCGATTTCGCAAGTAGCTCGATACACGCACGAAACGCTTCCACACTCGCCGCATCGTACAAAAATTCCCGATTCCACGGCCGAAAGAAATCAAACTCGAGCGATTACACCGCCAAAGAGCACGCTGTCGGCGGAAGAGAGGAGCCATCGAGTACACGAATTGATTAAAAGCAGTATCGAGCGTGCGGCCGGAATCGGGGCCGAAGAGATCAATTGGGACATGCAATTCTCAGAATTCGGGGTTGATTCCATAGTAGGAGTCGACCTTGTAAATATTCTTAACGACATTACGGGCATCAGCTTGAAAACTTCGGTACTGTTCGACTACCCCAATGTGGCTGACTTGGCCAAACACCTGCTCGAGAACTATGATAATGCGATCACGGCTTGGTTGGGCGCAACCCACAAAAGGGCTGATAGCCAAGCGACGCCAAGGGTCGTTAACGCCCCGGAGAGCGGCTTGGTGCAGGCGCTGGTTCTCAGGCGGCCGATGAACATAAAAGACTGTCAATTGGAATTCAAATCCGTCGAAGAACCCGGGCCTCGCGAGGTACAGATAAAAGTAAACGCCTTCTCTCTCAACTTTGCCGACTTGCTCTGTATCCGAGGCTTATATCCCAACATGCCCCCGTATCCCTTCACGCCCGGCTTCGAGGTGTCGGGTATCGTAGTCAAAACGGGGTCACGGGTTAGTCGGTTTACGGCGGGCGATGAAGTGATCGGGGTTATGGGGAACTCTTTGGGCGGGCATAGTTCACTTGTAAATGCCGATGAAAGGTTTACGGTCAAAAAGCCGGAACACTGCGATTTCGAGGAGGCCTGCGCGTATCCCGTCGTTTTTTTGACCACAAAGCACATATTCGACAAGGCGACCATGAAACCGGGCGAAAAGATTCTCATACAAACCGCCGCCGGCGGCGTGGGCTTGATTGCGCTGCAATTCGCACAAATGTATGGCGCCGAAGTATTCGCGACGGCCGGGTCTACCGAAAAAACGGACCTTCTGAAAAAAAGAGGCGCACATCACGTCATCAATTATCGCCAATGTGACTTTGCACAAGAAATTCAGCGTCTTACCGACGGATACGGCGTAGACGTCGTCATCAACACCTTATCGGATGATAATATCCAGAAGGGTTTAAACTTGCTGGCCCCCGAAGGACGCTATTTCGAAATAGCCATGACCGGCTTGAAGTCTTCCGACGGCTTCGATCTTTCCAAACTGGACGACAACCAACAGTTTTACAGTATCGATATGCGCAAGCAGATGACCCGTGATCCAGACAGAGCACTCGAATCACTCGAGGTTATGCGCACCTATTTAAGCGAAGGCAAAATCAAACCGGTAATCGGAAAACGGTTCGCATTAACTGATCTTTTTAGAGCATATAAATACCTGCAGGACCGTAAGAGCATTGGAAAGGTGGTGGTTTCGGTCCCGCGGGTGCCACCGAACTATGACCGCCCGATAACCGGGCAATCAACAGCATTGGAGTCACCAAAGAACGAAGAAGGTGCGTCGGAACGGCTGCGAACGAAAAGCGAAGATATTGCGATTATTGGTATGTCGGCTCGGTTTCCCGGAGCCAAAAACTGCGACGAATTCTGGGGAAATCTAAAGGCCGGCAAGTGCTCCATCCGCGAAATACCGGCTGATCGGTGGTCGATAAAAAGCCACTATGATGCCGATCCCCTGGCACCCAACAAGACGGTCAGCAAGTGGGGGGGAGTGTTGGAAGATGTTGATATGTTCGACCCGCTGTTCTTCAACATGTCCGGAAAAGAAGCGGAAGAGACCGATCCGCAGCATCGCCTTTTTCTGGAAGAAACCTGGAAAGCGTTGGAGAATGCGGGCTACGTCGGTGAACGATTGTCCGATTCTGTTTGCGGCGTTTTTGTGGGCGCCGTAAACGGCGATTACCAGACAAAAATGTTTTACCACGACGGAGCGGCAAAAACGGCTCAATCGTATTGGGGAAACGCCTGCTCCATTCTTGCCGGTAGAGTCTCATATTTTCTCAACCTCAAAGGCCCCTGCATGGTGGTAGATACGGCATGCTCCTCCGCCTCTTCGGCGATTCATCTTGCGTGCCGAAGCATCTTAGCCAACGAATGCGAAATGGCCGTCGCAGGCGGGGTATCGGTTTGCGTAACGCCGGACGTTTACATTCTAGCCAGTAAGGCGGGAATGCTTTCGCCCACCGGCGAATGCAAAGCGTTTGATCAGACGGCAAACGGTTTTGTGCCCGGAGAGGGTGTCGGCGTACTTATACTCAAGCCTTTGGAATCAGCTCTCAGGGACCACGACAATATCCATGCCGTTATTAAAGGCTCCAACATAAACCAAGACGGTAGGACGAACGGGATCACCGCCCCCAGCGTTAAATCGCAGACGGAACTGGAAGCTTCGCTGTATCGCAAATGCGCAATCGATCCCCGCACGATCGGCTACGTCGAAGCCCATGGCACCGGGACTAAACTTGGGGATCCATTGGAAATAGAGGCTTTGACAAATGCATTCAGGCAGTTCACCGACGCAAAGGGGTTTTGC
>WJJU01000366.1 GCA_014729595.1 Chitinivibrionales bacterium | reverse complement strand
GCTTTTCAGTCTCCGTATTTATTCGACGCGGTAATCGATTATGGCGGAAAATACATGGATGACGATGTATCGGTGGCTGTTCGGAACGAATATTTGGCGGTGGGGCAATTGGATTTTTGGACGGCGGGTATGGGTTTTACGGTAGCCCCGAACTTCAGTCTCGGTGCGGCCCTGTCCCTGATAACCGGCCATGGTACCGATGAGCTTCGCTTTAACAAGGCAACGGACGGGGCCGTCGCCGACCCGCTCAGTGATCGGTATCATGTAACGGTGGAGCGTCGTTATGTTGGTTTCGATACGAGACTGGGATTTATGTACCGTTCGCTGAGTGGACTGTCACTTGGTTTTCGGTTGGAACTGCCGAGTGTCGTTGCATTCCAGGAAGAGGGGTGCGAGGTGGTTCCGGCCGCACCGGAAGAATCGTATGAGTATCGGATGCGGGGGACGTTGAAGTCCTACTATGCGGGGGCATTCGGTATTGGCTATGAATCACCGTTTTTCTTGATTACCGCCGAGGTGAACGCGCGGGCACCGCGTCCTCATCGCCATTTGGATGAGAGGGTTGAGTATTGGAAAAGCGGCGCCGGGCTTGGGATCGAAATTCCGCTACTGGATAGAACGCTTGTGCTTCGCGGCGGTTATTCCTGGCGGGAATACAACCCGACGCCGTATATCGTAGCCTATGATTATCCGACGGAAGAGGGGAACGAGGTCGAACCGAAGTCACATGACGGGGTTCATACATTTTCCGCGGGATGCGGGTTGTGCCTTGGGGATAGAGTGCTGCTGGATATGGGCTTTGCGCAGCGAATGTATGACCTTGGCACGAGCCGGATTGTTCAAGAAAATCACAGGTCGCAGAGAGCCCTTGCTTCAATCACAGTTGGGTACTAAAAAAGGGCGGAAAATGGAGGTGCGATTCGATAGAGACGATCGACCGGTGCGGCGGTGCATACCAAGAGCTTGACGCAGCTTTGTCGGGACAGTATCTTTTGAGAAAGAGAAGTAATCGCGCCGGCGAAATCTCGCCGGCACGGTTACTTCGGAACAGAGGAAGCTATGAAATTTCATTTTTCTTATCGACGCATCGTGTTTCCATGTTTGGCGCTTCTTTTGATGTTTGCGCCCGCTATGGTGTACGACAGTGTCGGGAAAACGCGCCTGAAGCGCAAAGGTGAAGCGGTTGTGGTTCATAAAGCCAACAAAAGCAAGGATACTTCGATGCCCGCGCCGCTGGTAGACGATTCACCGATCAACCCCGATGAAGCCAAGGCAGACAGCAGCACAAAAGACAGCACCGACGGAAAAGAACGTAAGCCAAAGAAGCGCAAAAAGTAGAGCCGATGAATGAGCGAAACGGTTGTAACGGAGCTATTTCATAGGTTCGTCGGAGCCAAGAGACACCTTCGTTGCGGCTTGCTGCTTGTGTTGGTGGGCTTGAGCGTAATTGCGCGGAATAATAAAAAGGCCGTCGGTACAGTCCCGGTACCGCCTTTTCATGACGGCGGTATCATGAGCCTTTGGTACCGCGAGCACAAATTCATTCAAAACGAATTCGGTGATTTTGAACTTCTAAATTACGATAATTGCGGCTTTGACGTAGAAAAAGACAGCCTGGCGGCCGACGGTTGGAAACTTGTCGCCTTAGGCAATTTCCTGGGCGAAAAAGGCGTTCAATATGCCACACTTGCACGTGTCTCCAACCAATCCAAGGGCTTGCTTTTGGTGATGTTCGAATGGGTTGACCCCGCCGACGGCACCAAACCTCACGGAGTATTTTACCACACGTTTGTCGGCCAAGAAACCTTGCTTATTCGCACAAAACAAGCTGCGGAGGGTGGCGTGGACACCCTGGAATTCTCATGCTCCGATATGAGCCGCATTTGCGGTAAAGCCTACTACAACGCCGCCGCCGACGAATTTTCGCTGGGCGTGGTCGACAAGGATTGATCGATCGCTCTTGATTGAAACGCGCCTGTGGCAAGTGGGCGCTATTTAACGGCCGCAATGATTTTGGTCACGATGTCGCGCGGTGCAATACCATCGGCCTCGGCATGAAACGTGCGCACAAGACGGTGGCGAAGCACCGGAAGGCATGCCCGCCTAACATCGTCGATGTCCGGGCTCGGGCGTCCGTCAAGCACAGCGTAGGCCTTTGCCGCAAGGGTAAGAAACTGTGAGGCGCGAGGACCGGCCCCCCACGTGAGAAGTGACTTTACATCCTCGGGACAATCTTCTTGATCCGGTCGCGTCGCCCGCGCCAACTTGACCGCATACGTAACCACCGAATCTGCCGCCGGAACGCGCCACACCAGATCGCGGAATCCGGTTAAACGCTCTCGATCGACTACGCCGCCAAGAGCGTTTTTTTGAGCGCTTGTGGTTGCTTTTACTATTTCAATTTCCGATTTGAAATCCGGATACGACATTTCGATCGAAAACATGAACCGATCCTGCTGTGCTTCGGGCAGGGGATAGGTCCCCTCTTGTTCGATCGGGTTTTGCGTAGCCAAAACCCAGAAAGGGGTGGGTAGAGGATACGTCTGTCCCGCTGATGTTACTTCGTTTTCTTGCATCGCTTGCAGTAACGCCGACTGTGTCTTCGGAGGTGTCCGATTTATCTCGTCGGCCAGCAGAATATTGCTGAAGACGGGGCCTCGTATAAAGCGGAATTCACGAACGCCCGTCGCACGATCCTCGCTGAGAATCTCCGATCCCGTTATGTCGGCGGGCATAAGATCGGGGGTGAACTGAATTCGGTTGAATTCTAAATCCAGGCATTGTGCCAAACTCTGAATGAGCATGGTTTTGGCTAAGCCCGGCACACCGATTAGCAGGCAGTGACCACCCGAAATAAAACAGGCAAGAAGGTCGTCGATCACCTGCTGTTGACCGACAATGCGTTTTTTAAGTTCTTCTTTTATAGCGCGGGCCGCGGCGCACGCGTTCTCAACCAGTTCCGCATCGGTGTGTTTCGCCATGGAGTACCTCGGTTACTAATTATGGAATATAGGGGATCAATCGTTGAGCTGTTGCTTGGCCTCGGTTACTTGCCTGAACGTCATATCGGTTCGGAAAAAGTAAATGAGCCCGATAATCGTAATTGGTATCATATTGGTCGCATGGTAGAGAATAGCCAGGGCCGCCGCCGGCTCAGGCTTTACTCCCAGAAGCGACAGGCCATACTGCAACGTGGCGTGAAGCGTGCCGACGTAGCCGGGGGCCAAAGGAATGGCCGCTCCCAAAGCGGCGAACGCTTGAGAAAACATACCCTCCAAAAAACCGAACGATCCCGCCTTCTCCAATAAAATTATCATCATCAGCGGATAGCAGGCGGTCGTCAGTACCGATAGAACGACTACGCTCGCCACCCGGCGCGGGTTCGTGAGCCAATGAAGAGTAGTCGCCAGTTGCTTCCCGATCTCGCGAGCACCGGCACGAAAACGCTCAGGAAAAATGCTGATTAAGTGAAGCGCCAAACGAGTGATAGCCTTATCGAAGGCTGCAAAGAGTACAAAGAAGACCAGTATTCCCGCAATGAACGCCGAAATCACGTACGCCCAACGGCGGAACTCGGCCAATGTCGGCAGCAAGAAGATCGGCAGCACGAAAAACGTCATGAAAACCAAGATGTCGAGTATGCGCTCGACAATAAGTGAGCCGATCGACACGGCGGGACTATAGCCGTTCTTTCGCCATAAAAGGAGCGCTCGAACCGCTTCACCCGCCCGCGCGGGGACCACACTGTTGACCATGTAGCTTATCATAACATGGCTAAACAGGTTATTCTTGTTGGTTCCGGGTATGTCGGGAAGCAGCATTCGCCAGCGAATCGATCTCAATGCCAAAGTCAAAACCGCAAGCCCGGCGCAGAGGGCAAGGTCAATTGCGCTCGTTTCCGAAAGCTCGGATTTGAGCTTGCTCATATCTACATTGCGAAGAAAGAAATAAAGCCCGGCCCCGGCAATACCGAGACCGAGAATCAACTGTGCCGTACGTCCTATCTTCATGTGCTTTCCAACGATCTCAGCACAAGGCCGGAATAGAGCTTGGGGTAGAAATTGGTGGATTTTTGCGGCATGCGCTCGCCGCGGGAGACAATATCGCGTATCGTTTCAATCGGGATGGGACGAACGAAAAACGTTCCCGTCACGGTACTGTCGGATATCGCTCGCTTGAATGCTTTACCCGCATCGTTAATATAATCCAGTACATCGTGGAGTATCGTCCCGTCCGTCGGTTGCCCCATGGCTTCCCGTACACAGAATCGGTTTATCTTCGAAACGTTGAGGCCATTCCAAGCGTCCGAAAGACTTTCCCGGTCTTCTTTGCGATGAGCGTCGCCTTTTTCGTTTACGGTCAAGCCGTAAAGATGTTTGTCCCCTCCATCCACGAAAACCATGTCGAACGATCCTTCGCCTTCTAAAAAACCATAAACCGCTTCAAGTGTCGCCTCGCCCCGATCTTCCACATCCATAAAGGGTTCAAGGGCGCGGACCGAGTCGAAACGTTCGCTTAGGCGGTTTCGTTTTACAACGCGGTGGAACGGCCTGACTACCAGCCCCGGGTCGGCCATCGACGCGACCGTCATCATCACAAACCCGTCGCCGCCCCCCTCGTGTGCATGACGCAGCGCCGTTTCGTAACGGTGATGACCGTCGGCTATAAGGATCGTGCGGTCCGCCAAGGTTGCGTGAACACGGGTGCATAGGGCTTGGTCGCTTACGCGCAATAATTCATGGACGACACCGTTGGAATCGGTGAAACGCCCTACGAGCGCGGCCGCCGCGACCGTCTCGCAAATAGCCCGATAGTACGATCCGTCATCACGGGCTATACCAAATATTTGTCCGGTATCGAATTTGGCGGTTCGAAGAAGCTCGTACCGGTCGGTCTTGGGACCCGACAGCGTGTATTCGTGCGGCTGTACGATGCCGGTCGCGAAATCGACAAGACGGACACGAACCGTCAGGGCGGTCCGTTCGAGTTCAACCGCTCGACCCGATTTGTCGACCGTGAAACGCTGGCGATACGCATAGACGCCCGGCTGCTCGTCATGCAGAATGTCTCCGTTGTCGAGCCATTGGCTTAGTAACTTTTGAGCGCGTTTATGGCGCTCGATGTTGCTTTCGTCCGAAGGTTCAGGACGATTCTGAATGATGCGTACAAAATTAAGCGGATCGGCTGCGTATAATGACTCCCGCATTCCCTCGTCGATCATATCGTACGGAGGTGCCACAAAGCGTCCGAGGTCATCAACGTCGGTAAGCCGGTATCGGTATCCGCGGAACGATTCGGTTTCTGCCACGGTAATGGTCCTTTCTCTGATGTCAAAGAATGTCGTCTTTTGCTCACGCTATAGCGGCAGGCGAACCCGGGATGTCAAATGTAAGCAAAAACTCCTGCGATGTATCGGGCAGAGCCCATGATGAACGATTGCTTCACGATGCTCTCGGGTGGGATATCCCTTGTTTTTCTTGAAAAGATACTGAGGATACTCCCGATCATATAACATCATGATGCGGTCACGCGTTACCTTTGCGACAATAGAGGCCGCGCCGATTGATGCGCTGATCCCGTCGCCGCCTACCACGGTTTTTTGTCGTGCCGAAGCGATGGCTCCGATTGGCCGGTTCCCGTCGACCAGAGCCGTTACCCACGGCGTCTTGAGCGATTCGAGCGCTTTGTGCATCGCAAGATGAGTGGCGCCGAGCACATTGAGGCGATCGATATCCGCCGGCGAGGCCTCCGCAACAGCCCAGGCCACCGCTTCGCTCACTATTTTGTCGTAAAGCGTCTCGCGTCGAGTATGAGACAGCTTCTTCGAATCATCAATACCGTCGATTGGCCGGGAGGAATCAAGAATAACCGCACCCGCCACCACCGGCCCCGCAAGCGGCCCTCTTCCCGCTTCATCCACCCCTGCGACATGGCCGCCGCATGCTTCGGCAGTCATTCGGTCGAACAGATATCGATCGGTCGAACTCATTTTGCGATTCCGTAGACTCGACGCCCCTCGACGGTGACGGCGCCGTTTGCCACGGCCTCTATGGCACGCCAGTAACTGTCATGCTCCAACGCAAGCACACGTGCCGCAAGTGTCTCGGGATTATCCCCGTCACGGACTTCCGTAGTGCGCTGAAGAATAACCGGACCGTGATCGTAGTGCTCATCCACAAAATGCACCGTCACACCGGTCACTTTAGCTCCATATTCCAGTACGGCGCAATGAACCCGTGAACCGTAGAGCCCCTTACCGCCAAACGCCGGCAGTAACGCCGGATGAATGTTTATAATACGATTGCGATACTCTCGGACGATCGCGGCGGGGATCATTTTCATGTACCCGGCAAGGATAATCAGATCCACTTCATGCTCGCGGAGCGCCGTCGCCAAACGCTTCGTATAGTCTGCTTCGAGTTCGAAATGTGAAGGTGAAATATGGAGTGTCGGTATGCCGTGCTTGCGAGCACGCTCCAATGCCCCCGCTCTGCTGTTATTGCTCACCACGAGCACAAAGGACACATGCAGGTCGCCGGATATCTTCTTGTCGAGAAGCGACTGGAAATTGGTACCTCCGCCCGAAGCAAAGACGGCACATTTCATGTTCAGCCCCCTCGGTCGATCGACGCCACTTTGCCCGAGAGAGTCAAGCGGTACCTGACCCCACTCCAAATGACCGTGTGCGTGAAGGGCGTCTTGAGTATTCCCACCAAAAGCCAAAAGAAGGACAGCGGCTGCAACAACACAAAACGCACGAATGTCGGATTTTCACCAAGCATCGGATGCAAAAGCGTCGTAAGCATTACACCCGCAACCAATACCAGCGAAGCCCCGCCGCCGATGCTCATAAAGGACCAATCGGAAATGCCGCTTACCAAGAGGGCTCCCGGCAGCCAAAGCACCAAGCCTAAACACACCGCCACCGCGCTCACCAGCAAGGCCCATGTTCCCGTGTGATAAGCTTTTAAAAACATTGCCTGACGCTCAAGCCAGCGTGTTCCCAGGCGAACGGACGGCAAGGCATCATCGGTACTGACTACGCACGAGGGCACCAGTATCGTTTTTCGTGAATGCTTCATCGTAAGCTGAGAGAGGCTTATGTCGTCGACTACCGTCTCGCCCCATCGCTTAGCGACACCCAACTCTTCGAAATCCTTCCGCCGGATCGCCATCGATCCGCCCCACAGGCCAACACCGGCCGCGTAGCAGGCGATGCTGAAAAACACGTAAATCATGTTGTTCATGTATGAATGTATCTGTTCGCCCAGCTTACCGTTTGCCGAATATTGCCAACGAAACCCGGTTGTCGCCGTTACTTTTTGACTGGATAACGGCAGAACCAATTCTTGCAACCAATGAGGCTCGGGCCCGATGTCGGCATCGGCGAAAACATATACTTCCGGATTATTCGCCTGCTTGATTGCCGCCAGCATGTTGTAGTTTTTTTGCGCGCATGAGCTGCTGAGACCGGCCACTACGAGACGCGCACGATCCGATGTCGCCACGAGGCCTTCTATAATCGGCACCGCTTCGTCATCCCGGCACTCCACGGCGAAGATCACCTCGTAATCGGGATAATCGAGCTTAAGGAATGATGCCAGATTCTCACGCAATCCGCGTACAACCCCCTTGCAGGGAATGACGACGGTACATCGCGGCTTGAAAGTGGTGTCGTAGTGAGACCGGTAGAATTTGTCGTACAATGATCGATGGTAAAAAGCCGCGAACACTGTAGACACCAGCACGATTATCACCGTACCAAGGGCTACGGCAAGAAGAATTACTGTTAACATGTTACCGCCAAGAAATGCGTGAATTGCCAATTATGTTTCCCCCTATTGCGGTGCCCAAAAATACACTCTCCCCCGATAGCGGAGCAATACCGCCTATCGTTTCCTGCCTCCGGATGATGCCGTTTTCCCGGTTTTCACCTGATTGCGTCCTCCCTTTTTGGCCCGGTACAGCGCCTTATCGGCGGTGTGGATTACGTCGATAACACTCTGTGCATTGTCGGACCTATGAGAAACGCCGCATGAGACCGTTACCGTAAGCTTTTTTCGTCGTGTCGGCACCTTGAGCCGCTCTACCGCCGCGCGGACATTCTCCACCAACGGAATTACCTCTTTGGTGGCCATTTTAGGGAAGAAAACAATGATTTCTTCACCACCGTATCGGCAGGCGACGCCGTTGGGCACTACCTCGCGGAGAATCGTTTGGGCAACCGCGTGAAGCACCTGATCACCCGCTTCATGCCCGTAACTGTCGTTCACCTTTTTAAAATGGTCTATGTCGATCATGGCCACTCCCAGCGGTGAGGACGTATTCAAATTGGATTGTTCGGTTATGACCGTCGAACAATAGTTGCGGTTGTAGATATGAAGCAGCGGATCGTAGGATATCCGGTGCTCCATGCGCGACAACCAATGAACCAGAATGCCGATATTAAGATAGAGCGGTGCGGCAACGAATAATAGAAGTTCATAGTCAGTCGCCAAAGAGGTAAGGGCCGGACTCAACCAGGCGAACCCCTCAATAAGAGCAAGACCCAAAAGGACCCCGCCCAGATGAAACTCATTGCGCACTCTCCAAACGCTGAGTCCGGCCGCGACTCCCAGCCAGATGAGAATAGACCAGGAGGTGGCGTGAAACAAATGAGGCTCGGCGCTATAACCCGCCCAGGCGGTGGTGTCGGGGACATACCGGAAAAATAAGAAAGCCAGGAGTTCGACCGTGACGAGCCAAAGCGTGAATGCCCGAGCAACGCGATATTTGACGTACGATGGAACCGCGAGTACAATAAGCAGATTGGCGAAACTCACGAGCAGGAGTATCGATACCAGCTCCGGTCGACGCGTAGGGTGCAGGGCGAGAGCGAAATACGCCAATGAAAGCATGCCGGTCAAGTACCCCGCGCAGTAAACCTTCAGGTTATGCACTCGCGGATACGAGAAATGACCGGCTACCAGCGATATCCCGGCGAATATCATCCCAAGAGTTGGCAACACACGATCGTATAACCGCGGAAACGCCGTCGACGGGTATCTGAGCAGGAGTGCGAAAGCAGTCCCGATCAGCACGGCCGAAAACAAAAAAACCAATAAACCCCAACGAATCTTTGCGGCGGACATGTCTTAAAGATACTTGTGTGCCAAGCACCGTTCGGCCGAAGGGTCTTATTCGGAAATTTTGCCCGAAAAACTCGTTTTTCTTTTTCCACCACCTTTTTCGAACGCGGCGGCTCAAGCATGCAATCGGTAAGTCCGATATGCAATAATAGAGAAAAGCGGACTGAAGGGAAAGCAACTCGCCCAAATCGGTGCATGAGTTGCGGGAACAGGTGAGAAAATGCCAATGCTAACACAATCTTCATAAAAACCTAACACTACGGTCATATTTTAGAAATGTTTGTGCCTTCTATAGCTCGTTTCAGGAATAAGGATGGGGCTAGTACGACAGCGAATGCTTCCGGTTTTGCTCACGGTGATGATCGCGTGTGCGTCGGGGGATATTGTCCTTACCGGAGCCGGTGCGACCTTCCCGCTTCCACTTTATAAGAAGTGGTTCAGTATTTATCGCAAGGATCATAGTACGCGCATTATTTACGAGCCTTCGGGCTCAAGCGGGGGAATCCGCCGCTTACGTGAGCGCGCCGTCGATTTTGGCGCCACCGATGCGTTTTTGGCCGATCCCGATCTCGAATCATTTGAAGGAGATATACTTCACGTGCCGACCTGTGTAGGTGCGGTGGTTGTTACCTACAATATTCCCGGTGTCCCGACGCTTTGTTTTACGCCGGAGCTGCTTGCGAAACTCTTTGGCGGGGACATCAAAAATTGGTCGGACCGACGACTCGCGCGCGCCAATCCGGGCGTGGAGCTTCCCGATCTGAACGTTACGGTTGTTCATCGCTCCGAGGGGAGTGGTACCACCCATGTGTTTACTCATTATTTGGCTAAAGTGTGTTCCGAATGGGCCCATGACGTAGGCTACGGCAAGACCGTGCGATGGCCGGTGGGTATTGGTGTTGAAGGGAACCCGGGGGTGGCGGCGTTTGTGAAAAAAATCGCCGGGAGCATCGGTTATATTGAACTCACGTATGCATCGGATAATGATTTGCCCGTCGCGGCCATCATGAACCGAGCGGGTAAATTCATAGATCCGACAATTGAAGCGGTAACCGCCGCGGCGGATGTTGCCATACCGAAAGACGCGCGTGTGAGTTTGATTGATACGCCCGCTCCCCTGGGGTACCCCATTACAAGTTTTACCTATCTGATTGTCTATCGTGAGCAGAACTATGGAGGACGAAGCCTTGCGCGAGCCCGTGAACTGGGAAAGCTTCTTTGGTGGGCCGTACATGATGGACAGGAGCATAATAACATGATGCTCTACGCTCCGCTCCCCTCGGCGGCGATAAAGCGCTCCGAAAAACTGATCCGATCGATCACGTATAAGGGGAAACGTATTTACTGATGTTCTCGCTTACCCGTCTGATAAGTATTATTCTGGTGGTTGCGTTTTGTACGGTGCCGGTACGTTCCTCGGGGCCGGACAGCGCCACCATGACACTTAAAGTGGCTACATACGATTTCTATCCGCTATGCCGTGCGGTAAGCGACGAGCTTCATGACGGTGGTTTGTTCATATCGTTGCTTGAAGAAATGGCAATGAGGGAGGGGTGGGCGATCGAATATGTTCCGGGTACTATGACCGAAGGGTTGGATCGATTGGCGAATTACGAAGTGGACTTGGCATTGGCCGCTTCGTATTCACGCGAGGCGGCCGAGCGATTTACTTTTACGCGCGAAACGGTGATTTCCACCTGGGCCAATGTCTATGCACCGGATAAATCGAACGTGCAGTCGCTGCTCGATCTGGCCGGCAAAGTGATTGGGGTCGTACGGGACGATCCGTACAATCAAAATCTTCGTTCGACTATCCGTAAGTTCGATATGGAGTGCACGTTCGTTGAGTTCAACGACTATAATCAGGTTTTTGCGGGCGTAACGGACGGCTGGATCGATGTGGGGATTGTCGATCGGCTGTACGGTGCACTTCATGAAAAAAAGCACCAAGTACAGCGAACGCCGATCATATTTTCGCCGGTTGATTTGCGTTTCGCCGTTCACGGGGAAGGTCATGCCGATGTAATCTCGGTTCTGGATTACCATTTGGCGGCATTCAAACGGGATACGCGTTCGGAATATTATCAGGAGCTTGACCGAATCCTCGGTGTTATTGAAGAAACGCAGGTCCCAGCCGCTTTGCTGTACGGGCTGGGGATAACGTCCGGTTTACTTCTTTTGGTTGGTGCCGGTGCGTTGGTCTTACGAAGGCAGGTAAAACTCAAGACCGCCGAAATTTCCCGCAAGAACGGAGAATTGGAGTGCGAAGTGGCGAGGCGCAGCGCGGCCGAAACCGCCGTTCGACAATCTTCGGAACTAATGACCAACATCTTTTCGAGTATGCGGGATGCGCTGCTGCTTGTCGAGAGTGGTGATCAGCGGATTGCCAAAATTAACCGCGCGGCCGCCGATATGTTCCGCTACCAAACGGAGGAAATGATAGGGCAATCGGCCGGAATTCTACTTCCCGATCACCGGGCGGCGGAGACATTCGAGAAAATTGTCCCTCTGTCGATCAACGCCAAAGGCTATATGCGGGGTGAGTTTCGCATGCGCCGCAAGGATGGAACACGTTTTCCGGCGGAGCTGGTGGTAACGCCGGTGAAATCGGAAATTGTTTCCGGTCCTTCATGGGTCATGATCGTGCGCGACAATACGCTCAAAGAGGAACTTGAACATAACGAGCGTCGTTTGCGCCAGGCGCAGAAAATGGAGGCAATCGGGACGCTGGCGGGGGGTATCGCGCACGATTTCAACAATATTCTAATGCCGGTTCTCGGATACGCCGAACTCATGCAACGCCTTGTTCCCGAAAGCGAAACGGTTCAACACCACTATTTGGAGCAAGTGATGCAGGCCGCCAACCGCGCGCGTAGCCTTGTGAGTCAAATACTTGCTTTCAGCCGGCAACGTGAACAAGATAAGAGTCCGCTCCGCGTTTCTCCGGTTGTCAAAGAGGCACTTAAGCTGTTGCGTGCCTCGCTGCCCTCTACCATCACTATTCGGCACGAGGTCTTGACGGAGCGTGATCTCGTGCTCGCCGATCCGACACAAATACACCAAGTCGTGATGAATCTCTGTACTAAT
>WJJU01000365.1 GCA_014729595.1 Chitinivibrionales bacterium | reverse complement strand
GCCCGGTACGGCACATCTTCTTTTTAGTCCGAGTAACCCGGATTCGGGAGATCGCACCGCATTTGAGTTCTTTATCGATAGCGCAAATGAACGCGAGGGAGAAATCGCAATCATGCCGTACAAGATGCCGTCGCCCATGTATCGTGACCTTCTTCGAGGGGCTTCATACTTGCTCATGCCCTCGCTATATGAGCCTTTCGGCGCGGCCACCGAAGGCGCACTCAACGGAACGCCGGTTGTAGCAAGAGCGACCGGCGGTCTTTGGAGCCAGGTGCGTTCCTTAATCCCTTGCCCGGTTCCTTCATTTTATGGAGGAGCGGTTGAGGCGGGGGGCCATACCGCCGATTCCGCCACCGGCATTCTTCACCGTGAGCAGTTTCCCCCGCATGAAGCCGCGGAGCAATGGTCACGGATACTTGTATCGGGTCCCCGGGAGCGGATGGAGATACCACTCTACCGCGGCATGGTTGACGCCGCACACGACGCGCTGTTGGCGGCATCCGACCTCTATCGTCGTCCCCGTGACTATGCGAGGATTGTCGTAAACGCCGTAAATGCTCTGTCGGACATGCATAAAGGGTGGGAAGTTGCCGTCGAAAAGTACCGCGGAATCTATAGCGTAGCCGGGATGCATTAGGCGGTGGCCGCCTATCACTTGGACGATTAGCAAAGCGTAGGAAAAATCATTTCCTTAGCCGCGAATGTGTTTCGACCGCCGAAACGTATATGCGGAATTTTGCTTTCCGGTTTACCCCATACTATATATATTAAATTGGGAGGCCGGTACTCTCGGGTTCGGATGTTGGAATTCTCGGTTGAGGCCTCTTGCAAGTCGCGATCGCGTGTTGCGCATTCATTAGAGCAATCGAGGCTCCGGTCGTTTTTTCATCAGCGAAAGGATGAGCGTATGAATGCTCTCGTGCTTATGGGCGTTGCGTTTGGGGCGGGATGCGCGGTAGTCGGCATTGTGTGGACGATTACGGCCGCCGTACGGACAAAAAAATCAGGCGGGGCCGAAAGTAAGCAGGAAGAAATTATTCGATCCATCGGCACGTTTAGTGCCGAGGTGGAGAGCGCTCTTGCCGCACATAAGGCCGGTATGTCCGAAGACGCCGCTACAAAAAGGACCGTATCCGACAAACTTGAGACTGTGCAAAAAATACTTCGAGAAAACATGCACCGCCTCGATCAGTTCTATACCCGCTATATCGAGTGCTACGTCGAGGATAAGTGGGAAGCACTGATTGCGGCTACCGCTCCACCTTCGGCGACGGGCTCGGAGTGCGATGCGGCTGTCAGTGCCCGTAACGTCGTGCGGATAACCGGTATTCACGGCGATTCGGAAAACGAAACCCAACATGGCGGTTCGAAGTGGAAATCACTCACGCAATCATCAAAGCATTCCGCGGTGCCGGCAAAGTCCTCCGGTAAAAAAGACGGCAACCTGGATACCGCGGCGCAAACCGCCGATGAGTGGGTATGCATTGAGGAATCGCCCCAAAGCTTCCAAAAACAAACCCCCGCTTCTTCAAGCACGCCGTCGGATGAATTCCACGATCTCACTCAATCGGGCATTTCCGATGAAACATTGTCCGGCTCAAATGCCAATACTATGCCCGACATTTCAATTGCCGGAAAGTCGGAAACAGAACAATATGGTGGAAAGGACTTTCGTGACCTCATGCTTGAACCGCATTTCCTCGAAGATTCCGAATCGATGCGGTCAGAATCCAAAGAGAAAGGGGCACCGCGGTCCGTGGGGCGGCCCGTCGACAACGCATCGGAAACGGAGGCGGATCGCGATGATGAATTCCTTTTTGATATACCCATGACTGAAGATCCCTTGCCCCCCGACGAAAAAACATCGGGTAAAGATGCGACTATAGTCGTTGGCGATGGGTCCGAGGGTGAAACGGCTCAGGACCGTCAACTTCATATCACGCATACGGACAGTGAGTTCTTATCGGGCGCAACGCAAATGTTCGATCGTCGGTCTCTTATAGAGATGTCTCGCGACAAGCGGAAAGAAGGTGGGGCGGATAACGACCTTGATCAAACTGCTTCCGTTTCACAAGGGGATGAACCGTTCTCGGTGGAGCCCTCCGATGAAGTCGAATTTGATGTCGGTCGGGTATCGGAACATCGAGTGGGCGGCAGCAAGCGCCAATCGGAAAAGGAAACTAATGATAGTTCGCCCACCCGCAAATCCAAGAAAGAGAAAACAAAAGAGGAGGGGGACGATTCGTTCATCAAGGGTGACGACATTGCGAAGCAGATAGATGGTTTCTTTGAACCTTAGTACCTTCCCTCATAATCGGCTACACCGTTTCGGTGACCCTTGGGACCCTTAGGACCACGCCGCTTTTGTTGCGAAATCGTTAAGTATGGCTTGTATGCGCCTCTTTGGCGCCTCGGCGGTACGGCCAATTATCCGTGGAGAAAATATCGCCGCGTCTGAGATTGAGCACTAATTGGTTTCATACACCGATAGTTTGTCGTTCTCATCGTTTTCTCGGTATCGAAATCCGCGCTGACGTGAACACTCATAAAGTAACGCAGCCGTTGCCGCGGAGACGTTAAGCGATGCCGCCCCGGCGGCTTCCGGGATGCCTACCAGGTGTGTGCAGGATTTCTTTAGGTATGGTGGAATGGCACGATGTTCACCGCCTACGATGAGTATGGTTGGGCCGGTAAGATCGACTTTGCTCGGCGGCCGGTTGGCGCGTTCTATGGCTCCTACGATTGTATGACCTTCATTTTTTAGTTCGCCCAAGATCCCTTCAAGGTTGCGTGGCTTCGCTATGTTTATGCGCTCCAGCATACCGACGGCGTTCTTGGCAACCGTGGCGTTTAGGGGTACGGTGTTTTTGCGCTCCAGCATGATCGCGTCGACACCGAACGCCGCCGCGGAACGAATGATCGAGCCAAGATTTCCGGGATCTTCGATTGAGGCGGGAACTAAGAGAAGGGGAGATGAGAGTTGCCTGATTCCGGCGAGGATATGTTCGATATCCGCATAATCTTTAACGGTACAAAGTGCCGCCACCCCCTGGTGCTTGGCCGTTCCGGCTAATTGCGTGAGTCGAATGGCGGGAACCGCTTGCGTGGGTATCCGTTCCCGCCGACACCGCTTGCGGATACTAAACAACGGACCGGAGCGGGACTGACGTGAGGAGTCGAAATAGACACGCTCAACGCGTCGAGCTTTTTCATCCAGCAAACCCTCCACCGCGTGAATTCCATGGACAATATCGCCGCTATGATGCACGGATACCTTTCGGTTGGTGTTTAATGAGTACATTGCGAAAGGCCGCGAAGCTTGCCGGCACGAGTGGTCGGCCACCGTGCGGCGTCCTTAAAGATAGTACTCGAAGTTTTGTGATAGGTTTAATATATTTTTTATACTAAAGTATCCGGCAAAAATATCCGATATACTAGCAGGGTAAAATGTGTATGATCCCCGACTCGGCCACGGCTTAACTGTTCGGCCGAGGCGTGATTGCGCACATGGTTTGATTCCGCCACACGAAGCGAAAGGGGTAAGAAATGATACCGGGCGGATGGGAAGCGATTCTAATATTGGGGGTAGTGGTTCTTCTTTTTGGTGCCAAAAAAATTCCGGAACTGGCGAAAGGAATGGGCACGGGGCTAAAAGAGTTTAAAAAGGCGACTCGCGAAGAAGTAGACAACGAAAGCAAAGAGCCGAAAAAGGTGGAAAACGGCACTTCCGACCAGGATTCATAATTCGATGACTGCACCTGCCCGGGGCGAGATGCCCTTTTTGGATCACCTTGAGGAACTACGCCTTCGTATCATCAAGTGTATCGTGGCGATCGTCATTTGTGCTATTCCCTGCGGTATTTTTTGGCGAGAGATCTTCGATTTGGTGATGATCTACCCGCTACGCAACGCCGATCCGCAGCCTCGACTCATTTTTACGGCCCCGGCCGAAGCTATTCTTCTTAGCTTTAAGATTGCGATCGTGGGTGGACTTATCGCCGGATCCCCGGTAGTGTTCTACCAATTGTGGCGGTTTGTGGCCCCGGGGCTTTATAAAAATGAAAAGGGCATAGTTTTACCCACGGTAATCGCTTCAGTGCTTTGTTTCTTTGGTGGGATTGGGTTCAGTTATGTGGTCGTTCCTTATGTGATAAATTTCCTTGCACGATTCG
>WJJU01000364.1 GCA_014729595.1 Chitinivibrionales bacterium | reverse complement strand
TCAGAACACACCGTAGTAGCTTCCTTTGATTAGCTTCACGTCACCCTCTTCCATCGTATAGTCGAAGCCGACATCGTACAGCAAATGATCGAGGGAATCTCGGTAGTTCTCGATGAATGCCGCCAATGCCGGAGGAAACGAGAGGCGCCGTAAAAAATAGAGCAACCGATCAACCGTGATTCGCGAAAAATAGATACCGTCATTCGCTCGTTTGTTCGCCACAACGATGCATTTGCAGTCCGCAAGCTCCGGCCAAATAATTGTCTGGGGGCGCACGGTGGGCAAGTCGAGATGCGCCGAACAAGCCGCCTTTCCGACAATATCTTCCATCTGTGTCTTGGCGTCAAAAAAATAGTACAGGTTATTGAAAACAAGATCGTTTTTCGTAAGTTCGTAGCTGATCCCCGATGAAACCATGCATCCGGGATTACCCAGATAGATGGAAATCTTCTCGATGCAAGACTCGGAACGTACCATTGCCGTATGCAGGTCGATCGAAAACATGAAGTAAGGTCGCGTTTCCGGGTAAACAAGCCCGCACGATACGAACGGTTTTAGGGCATCGAGCACCCGAGGGATGGACACCTCCCGCTCAAGCCTTCGATAATCGTAGAAGTACAATTCCCACGAAAGCGTGCTCCCGTCGAACTTCACACCCCACACGGTCTTGAACGGCCCCAACGCATTACGAATCGCCCGGCATAGAGTCCCCAGCCACTCACCGACACCCGCAACCTCAAAAGAATGATCAAGCAGATTAATCGACCGCAGCTTTCCCTGAGAAGAGCTAACCGGCTCATATTCCCACAAGCAATAATCATGGTATCGGTCGTTCGGGCCGATCGGTTCAAGCCGCACCATAGTCATATTCCCCGACTAAACACAAACTTTATTCAGGCGATTGAACGATATTTGCCCAACCACGGTTCCACTTGAAAGACAAAATAGCTTCTTACTCCACTGCCATCCCACAGACATAGTAGAGGTCCCGTTTTTTATTCGATTGGAGCAAGACGGCTTGGGATTATGCACTGTATCGTGACATATATCCGCAGAGCCTCTATGAAAAGCTCCACCTTTTCGGCATTGCCCGGACAAACACCCGGCATCTGGACATAGGAACCGTCACCGACCGTGAAATGGAGAGGGTCGGCAAAGAGGGTCGGTGGAATACCCTTCGGACACTGCGGGTTTTGAGATGGTGGGGACGTTGAACACGGCCGCGACTATTTTCTTTGTCAGGGAGGTGAAAGCATGGAAAAAAGCATTACGGCCTACAATGAGTCATTGTCCGGTGAAGATTCTGCTATTTGTGAAAGGTTACGGCACGAAATCGATCGCAACCTGAACAACGCTGAGAGCAAGATTTGGCACGGACATCCCGTCTGGTTCATCGACGGTAATCCCATTGTCGGCTACAGCAAACTAAAAGACAGCATCCGGCTGCTGTTCTGGAGTGGGCAGTCATTCGAGGTGGACGGGCTCAAACCCGAGGGTAAATTCAAGGCCGCGGAAGTGAGATATACCGGGGTAGACCAGATAGACAGAACGGAGCTTAAGAGGTGGCTCGAGAAGTCGATACGCATTCAATGGGACTACAAAAATATTGTGAAGCGGAAAGGCAAACTTGAGAGGCTGATTTAGCGCTCCATCGAAAGATTGCCGCCGTCGGGCCGGGAACAAGTACAATGGATGAATCGATGATCGTAAAATTGGAGGAGATCCGCCCCCTTGTGTCGATCCCCGCGGGACAAATCCGCATGAGGGACGACAGAAAACGGGAGTACTGGAGTGTCGAAATCGGTCCCTTTCCCATGGGCGGATTTCCGGTCACCCAGGAACTCTACTACGCAGTTACCAGGAAGTCACCCGCCACGTTTGTCGGCGCACAGAGGCCGGTCAAATCGGTATCGTGGGTGGAGGCCGTTGAATTCTGCAACCAATTGTCTCGATTGAGCGGAGTGGAGCCCTGTTACCATTGGGCCGAACAGGAGAATTCTTTCAAATGGGACCGAAAGGCTGCCGGATATCGATTGCCCACGGAGGCGGAATGGGAATATGCTTGCCGGGCAGAATGCTCTAAACCTCGATACGGAAACCTCGGACACATTGCCTGGTACAAAGAGAACTCCGGTAACGGAACTCAGGATGTCGGAAGAATGAAGGCCAATGCGTGGGGGCTTCACGACATGCTGGGGAACGTTTGGGAATGGTGCTGGGATGTTTACGACGAAGAAGTATATGGGAGCTATCGCGTTTTCCGAGGCGGCGGGTGGGCCGATCCGGAAAGAGGATCCCTCGCCACAAACCGCCGAAGAAGCCACCCCACGTTCAAAATCGACGACCTGGGTTTTCGCTTGGCTATGTCGTTGTGAATGCCGGCAGGAGAAGGTGCGAAGAAACGTGTCTCGCGGAGGCCGGTCACGACCAGGCTACGGCGTAACAAAGCCCCCTCAACCGGCACTCCCGCTTTGCGGCGGCGGCAGATAAAAACACTCGAAAGCAGAAAGTGTAACGCTTCCCGGCTAAGACGAATCGAATATGTGTAGAATGAAGGCGAAAAGTCAACGCGGGAGTTCAGAGTGGGCGGGGCACACTGTTCGCTGTGGCGAGGAGGTGAATTCAGGATGGACAATCCTCAAGGTAGCGGTAGTCGAGCGCGGGCTCCGCGACACTTCGACCTGGCTCAGTGCAAGCCTTGAGGGTGGGGCTTGACTCGGTGGACGGAGGGGCGCGGGTGGGCGTATCCCTCCACAGTCCCGCACGAAGGAGAGTTGAGCGAATGGTGCAGGTGGCCTCTCTTTCGACGGTTCCATTAGAGGAAATACAGGTCATCAGCTTGTCAACTTTCCACTATCCACCACCCACCACAACGGTATCCCCATACATTTCCGCGCCAAAATACAGAGTCATAAACTCTTTGCCGGAACGATGAATACCGCCGGCCAGATGTCCCAGCCTCTCATCGCGACGGCTTTCCAAAAAGGTATTCCATTTATTTTCTTTGACGGCAAGAGTTTGGGCAAGAGGCGTCAGGAGCGGCGCAAACTCTCCGACCGTTAATTCCGCATCGTACACGTTCAGATCGAACGATTGCCTGGGAGTGTCGGCTTCCGAGACTTCCATAAAGAAAAAATTTTTTATGTCAATTAGATCATTCACGAATCGCATAATCGCGGCCCAGTTGTCGAGGGCCGGGAGCGCTTTGCCGCCAAACACTTTGTGCAGCCGACCAATGACTTGATCCAGAGTAAGCATCGGGTCACAATGATAGTGGGAAACCGCGGCGACCGAGTGCACTTGGGGACACCATTTATAGGCAGTATGCACCAATAGTGGCTTGCGGGGGCGCTCATCGGTTTCCACTGCGTTTCTCAAATCAGCCCCGTTTTCAAGATATACCTTGCAGAGCGACCCCACGGCATCTTCTTCAAAACCAACATGAACAAATGATGCATCGCCAAGACCGTCACGTATCGAAACGGCAAACGGCTCGGGCGCGGCCAGCGACCGGGTCAATTCGGAAAGCCGAAGCCGTGGATCCGCCCCAAGCGCTTTTTTGGAGAAACTTACGATAAACCGGTTGTCGTGTAGGCTGCCGCCGACTACCTTGCACGACCGTTCGTAAAGGTAGGGCGTTCCCAGTCCCATGGCACAGCGCTTTATTTGGGTGTCGGGTGTCTCCATAGTTTATATCGATTCCGGCTTTGCCGGTCCTCAATAAGAATCGTTTTAGCGCCTTCGTTTTCCCGCGCTCCTCATAAGGCATCGTTCATGTAATCACACTTACCGGGGTACGACATAGCTTGTCCGCCACCGTCATGGACATCGCCCCAGCTTTCTCCGCCGTACGATGTCTTACGTAGAGGCTCGGGACTTCAGGTATCCGCCGCCCGGGATAGTAACTGAATAATTATCAATTGCTTGCCTGCATACCCCCCGTTATCTATATTACTCCCCGTCCGGAACCACATTGCTTGATCACCGTGGCACGGCGATGGTGATCGATTGCAGCGGTCGCTATGACCAAAGGTCGTATAATGTGAGCGGCACGATTCCGGACAGGCATGAACAGTCGCCATGGAATGCTTTTCAGCGGAAAACCCCTTGGGCTCCGTCGATTGAACCCGTGTTTTCCATGGCACCGTCACTCGTTCAGGCTCGGTCATCGTTTTCTTTGTTTGCAGGCAGCAGAGCACTTTTCCGGAAAAAAATTAATATCTTCGCTCGCTTCAGCGAGGGAATTTGTATATCCCAACAGTTGGGAATCGCCGCCGGGGGCACGTGCATGAAACGACGATTTTGCATCATAACCGCCATTCCAATCTCTTGCGTTATCTTTTTTGTTCCCGTTTTAGGCGAGCAGACTTTCAGAGGTATCACCGAACCATACCATTCCTCCACGATCAGCGCAACCGTCCCGGGCCGTATTGCCGCCATTAAGCACAAAGAGGGAAGCTACGTACGAAAGGGCGAGCCGATCATCGAACTGGAAAAAGAAGAAGAGGAATACGAAGTCGCGCTGCGGAAACTGATTGCCGAAAGTAAGAGCCAACTGGAAAGCGCCAAGAAACTGGCAGGTTTCCTCGAACACGATTTTAAGGCGACCAAACAGCTTTTCGACTCGACGCAATCGGTCAGTGAAGAGGAACTGCGGAAGAAGGAACTTGAGTTACGGCGGGCGGAGGCCGAGGTTGCCCGGCTGACGACGATGGAAAAAAAAGAGGAGTTGGAGTACAAAATCGCCCTTTCGGGACTGCAAAAGCGTATCATAAGGGCGCCGTTTAATGGGTATGTCGTGGAGGTTTTCAGGAAAGTGGGCGAAGGGTGCAATGCCCGGGAACCGCTCGTTCGGCTGGTAGACGTATCCAAATGCCGGTTTATAGCGCATGTTCTTGCCGGAGCGTCACAGGGTATTCGATCACGTCAAAAAGTAACGCTGTCGCTCGACGGCGGCGAAAAAACCCTTTCACGTCAGGGTACGGTCGAATTCGTTTCTCCGGTCATCGATCCCTCGAGCGGTTTGCGGGAGGTCCGTGTGGTTTTTCCGAACACCGACGGTTCAATTCAGCCCGGCATAACGGGCACCATGAGCTTGGGAGGTCAATCGCATGAGTGATCTTCTCGTTGTAACCCAAGACCACACTTCCCTTTCGGCTTCGCTTGATGCTCTTCGTGCAATTCGCGGATTCGAAGGAGAACCGTCGGGTTTTTGGCGACTGTATGCCGAAGCGATGGTAACGATAGTGTCGGCCAAAGCCGGATTGATTGCCGTGCGGGACAGTCAAAAGAGGGACGAGTTTCGAATTGCGGCATTCGCCCCCCGACAGTTGCAATCAAGCACCCTCGCGCAGGAACTACAAAAGCATGTTCCGACCGTTGCGGCAAAAAGCAAAAACGGCGATGGAATCGCCGTACGCGCCGGCGGCGGCGGTCTCGTCGGTCTTCCTTTACACGACGGAAGTTCGGAGCGGACGCGAAGCTATGCGCTTCTTTTTATCGATAAGGTGGATGACTCCGAGGCACGGGAAGCGCTAAATCTTCTGCAAAAAATCAGCGATCTTCCCGCGGTCTTTTTGATGCGCAAATCCGCGCGGGACGCCGCTATTCGCCGCAACCACCTTGCGAGCATACTCGATCTGCTCGCGCTTATGAACACGCGGCCCAAGTTCCTCTCCGCGGCTATGACCTTCTGTAGCGAAGCGGGTTCCCGCTATGGATGCGACAGAGTCAGTTTGGGTTGGCTTCGCAATGGACGAATTCGCCTTGAGGCCATGAGCAATGTTGACCAATTTGACGCGAAAAAAGAAGCGGTAGCGGACCTGGAGAAGGCTATGGAAGAGGCCGTTGACCAGAATACCGAGATCTTGTATCCGTCCGGTGACAACGAAGATGCACCGGCCGTCAGCGCGGCACACGAATCGTACGCAAAAGCCTATGACGCCGCCACGCTTTTTTCCATTCCTTTGCGCATTGACAACCAACCGGAGGCCGTCTGTACTCTCGAACGTACCGGTACGTCATTTACCCCCTTGGAGCAACGGCTTGCGCGTCTTTGCTGCGACTTGGTAACCCGCCGTCTCTACGAGCTTAGACGAAATGACCGCTGGATAGGCGCCATAATCATTCAAAGACTGCGCGAAAAAGCCGGGAAGCTTATCGGGTATGAGCATGTCGGCGCCAAGGCCGTGGCGCTTCTTATCTGCCTTATTTTGGCCGGCGTCTGTTTTGTCCCGGTTCCCCATCATATCCAAGCGGCCGCCATCATTCGGACTCGCGGTCTCTCGTATCTTACCGCTCCTATTGACGGGCATATCGAAAAGGTTTCGGTACGAGTGGGAGATGCGGTAAAAAAAGGGCGGGAACTGCTTCGCCTGGACCAAAGTGAACTGTATCTGGAGTTGGCAAACGCCAACGCCGACAAAGTTCGTTACGAGCGGGAGGCCGAAAAAGCCCGAGCGTCCAACAAGCTGGCCGAGATGCGTATTGCCCAAGCGCTTCGTGCTCAAGCGGCGGCCCGATGTGAACAAGTGAACTATAGACTGAGCAAGGCAACACTGGCCGCGCCTTTTGACGGGGTTGTGGTTGAAGGCGATTTGATCGAGAAAGCCGGTTTCCCGGTTGAGCAAGGCGATATGCTCATAAAAATTGGGCGCACCGACAGCCTGTACTGCGAACTCGAGGTCAAAGAAGTGGATATCGCCCGCATCGCAAAGAACACGACCGGCCGGTTGGCGTTGGCATCCAGGCCCGGGAAGCGGTACGAAGTGGCGGTTACTCGTATTGAGCCGGCGGCCGTGACCAAAGAAAAGGGAAATGTGTTTATCGTGCACGCTTCGCTGCCCGAGGAGCATCCGGAGTGGTGGCGGCCCGGTATGACGGGTGTGGCGAAACTGTCCGCGGGGCGCCGAAGCCTTCTGTGGATAATCGCTCATCGCACTACCGATTTCCTCAGACTCCATTTTTGGTGGTAGCGAAGACGGCGAAAGGTTTGTCTGATTCTTATGGCACAAAATGACAAACTATTCCACGAATCCTGGCACAGAATCGCCAATCAGCGCATCGCCTTGCGTTCGAGTGCGCGCATTCACCGGCTGATGTTTCGCGGATCGCCCTGGTATGTTGTGCAGGATGCTTACAGTAGCAACTTTTACCGGCTCAGACCAGCCGCCTATCGCTTTATCGCCCGCCTACGGCTCGATCGAACCATCGAAGAGGTTTGGAACGAAGCGATGGCGCGCGATCCCGACGAAACGCCGGGGCAAGGCGACGTAATCGAGCTTCTCGCCCAGCTCTACCACGCCAACCTTCTTCACTACACCGCCCCGCCGGACACCGCCAAGCTTTTTGAGCGTCGGCAAAAGCAGCAGCAACGCATGATGGCGTCGAAAGTGAAAAACATCATGTTTTTCCGTATTCCGCTGTTTGATCCCGATCCGCTGCTGAAAAAAATGCTCCCTTTTATACACCTTCTGATCAGTCCCGGCGCGGCCCTGGTGTGGTTTGGGGTGGTTGGCATGGGCATAAAGATCGCCATCGATAATTTTGCTCAGTTGCGCGTGCAAAGCGAAGGCATTCTCGCTCCGTCAAATCTCTTCTTTCTGTACCTCGGCCTTTTGGCCGTAAAAGCTCTTCATGAATTCGGGCATGCCTGTACCGTTCGTCGTTTCGGCGGCGAAGTTCACACGGTCGGTGTAATGTTTATGGTATTCAGCCCTCTTCCGTACACCGACGCTTCGGCGGTATGGTCGTTTCCTATAAGGTGGCGGCGCATTCTCGTCAGCGGTGCGGGAATCATCTTTGAATTATTCGCCGCCGCCGTTGCCCTCTTCGTGTGGGCGCACACCGGCCCGGGCATGGTTCATTCCCTTGCCTACAACATAGTCTTTATCGCGTCGATCTCGACGCTTTTGCTCAATATCAATCCGCTCATGCGATTTGACGGCTACTACATTCTATGCGACCTTCTGGATATACCCAACCTCCAACAGCAATCTTACCAACAACTGACATGGATTATGGAAAGGTTCGGGTTTGGGTGCAAAAATGTCGAGACACCGGCGGCGACGCCCAAAGACGCCGCCATATACACCGGCTACGGCGTCCTGAGCAGCCTTTATCGATTGGTAATTTTCTCTTCGATTCTACTCTTTGTGGCGGATCGGTTTCTGATCGCCGGTATCTTGATGGCGGTGATATGCATTGCCGCCTGGGTGATCCTTCCGGTTTTCAAGGCGATCGGTTACCTTGCGACCAGCCCCAAACTTGAGCGAACCCGTCCCAGAGCCATTGGCGTATCGGCCATAGTGGCGGGATTGGTATTCGTTTTCACCTATTTTGTTCCGTTCCCCGCCGATTTTAAATCACCCGGCATTCTCAAGGCCGTCGATTATTCAATCGTCGTCAATCCGGCGAGTGGGTATGTGCGCGAAATCCTGGTTGAATCCGGGACGCGGGTGACAAAAGGGACGCAGTTGATGCGTTTGGAAAATCCCGGCTTGCCGCCCAAGCTTAAAGAAACCAAAGCCGCGATTGAAGAAACGCAGGTTCGGTACCAAAAGGCGATGCGGGAACTTCCTTCGGATATGGCGCCGCTGGCAAGTCGGCTTTCGTCGTTGAACAAGCGGCTCGAGCGCTTGCGAAAAGAGGAACATGAACTTGTAATAAAGGCGTCGTTCCCCGGAGTGTGGGTGTGCCCGCGTGCGCATGATTTCGAGGGGGTATGGGTTCAGCGGGGAACGCCCTTGGGGCAATTGATAAATGACGAGAAGTTTCACTTTGTTTCCGTTGTATCACAGTTCGATGTGTCGCAGCTTTTTGCCGAGGGAATTCGGGCCGCGGAGGTTAAGCTTGCCGGCAATGCCGGCGCCACCGTTGCGGTTGTTTCATACACCAGCATCCCCATGGAGCATACCACCCTGCCCTCCTCCGCGCTGGGTTGGGCGGGCGGCGGCACCGTTGCGCTCGACGCCACCGACCCTCGGGGGCTTAGAACCGCCGAGCCCTTTTACGAGGTGCGCGCGAGGGTTGACACAACCGCCGGGGTACCCTTTTTGCACGGGCGCTCGGGAAAGATAAGATTTTCACTCTCGTCCGAACCACTTTTACCGCGGGCGTGGCGCGCGTTGCGTCAAGTTATTCAGAAGCGATATCAATTGTAGTCAGGAACGGGTATGAATCCGATAGCGGCTGATTATATCCGCACCCACACAAAGAAGCCCCCGCCGATCGCCTCGGGCCTCGACGCTCATCTGTACGGGTTGATGGGCCGGTATCGAAAACGAGCGTCGCGAACACATGAACTCCTCGCCGCGGCGGAGCGAATCAGCACGGACTGCACGGGCCGGCAAGAATGCTCGAGCCGACGCTTGAAAGCGGAGTTGGCGGACATGAAGATACGATTCAGGCGTCAAGCCGCCAAAGGTCCTCAAGCCCTGACGAGCGGTCTTGCGCTTGTCGGTGAAGCCGCTTTTCGGGCGTTGGGTTTACGGCCGTATACCGTTCAGTTTGCGGGTGCCGTCGCCCTGTACCGCGGCCATATTACCGAGATGGCGACGGGAGAGGGCAAGACGCTCACCGCGGCGCTTGCCGCAATTCTTCACGCTTGGAGCGGGGCGCCTTTTCATTGCGTAACCGCCAACGACTATCTGGCGGCCCGTGATGCGCAGTGGCTGTCTCCGTTATACCGCTATTGCGGCCTTTCCGCCGGATACGTAACCGGAGGTATGGAACCCGCCGACAGACGTCGCGGCTACCAATGCGATATTACCTATACGACCTCGAAAGAGATTGTCGCCGATTTTCTGCGGGATCGGATTTGTCTCGGTGACCTAACCGACGTTGAGCGAAGGCGCATTCACTCACTGTTCGGCACCGATCAATCGATCGAGCAGGGCCTGGTGATGCGGGGGATACACGCGGCAATCGTCGATGAAGCGGACAGTCTTCTTATCGATGAAGCCGTTACGCCGCTCATCATTTCACGCCCACAGCCCAATACACCCTTTATCGCCGCATGCCGAGCGGCGCACTCGATCGCTTCATCCCTGCGCCCGGATCGTGACTACCGAGTGGACCACCAACATAAGGAAATTGAATTGTTCCCGGGTTGCGAGGAGCGCGCAATGAGTGGTACTGAAACAATCCCGCCGATGTTTCGCGGTCCCGAGCGGCGGCGCGAGCTTGTCAAACAGGCTCTTGCGGCAAGAGAGTTCTTTCATCGTAATCATCAATATGTGATTAATGGCGACAAAGTGGTTATTGTCGATGAATTTACCGGCAGGCTAATGCCGCAGCGCACCTGGAGCGCCGGTCTCCACCAGTTGGTCGAGGCCAAAGAGGGCGTTGCGATCTCGCCCCCAAGCGAAACGCTGGCATCGCTCAGCTTTCAGCGGTTCTTTCGGATGTTCCATCATTTGGCCGGCATGACCGGCACGGCCGCGGAAGCTTCCGACGAGCTTTGGCACATATACGGCTTGCCGTTTGTCGCCATCCCTCGCAATCGCCCATGCCGACGACAACAGTACCCTCGTCGCATTTTCGCCGAGCAAGAAACGAAATGGGAGGCTATTGTTGATGAAATCGCGGCAATGCACAAACAGGGACGCCCGGTGCTGATCGGCACCCGCAGCATCAAAGCCAGTGAACACCTTGCCGCACGCCTCGACTCGTGCGGTTTGACCTGCACGGTGTTGAATGCGGTGAGCCACGCCGAAGAATCGGAAATCGTGGCCAAAGCGGGAGAACGAAATGCCGTCACGGTCGCGACAAACATGGCCGGGCGCGGCACCGATATAAAGCTGGGGCGGGGAGTCTCGGCGCTTGGCGGCTTGCACGTCATCGCAACCGAATGCCACGAGTCGGGACGCATTGATCGGCAGTTGTTCGGAAGATGCGCACGCCAGGGAGATCCCGGCAGCGCTGGATCGTTTGTGAGCATGGAAGATGAATTGGTAGTTCGCTTTGTGCCGTCACACGTCCGCGCGGCATTAACCGGGATACTCAAGGGTCGCTTCAGCTTAGCTCACGCCATCGCCGAACGGGCCGTCGGCCGGGCTCAAAGGTCGGCACAAAAGTTGGCGGCAAAACGCCGACACGCCGTTATCAGGATGGACACGTGGCTCGATGATTCGCTCTCGTTTTCACGGGGGCACGCCCTGTAACCTTGCGGCAACAGGAAAAGACCGGAAACCCATGACCACAACAAAACGCAGCACGGGAATCATCGTTTTTTTACTCCGCCGGGGGGTTTATGCCCTGCTTATGTTTTCACCGGTGGCGAAAGCCGTTTCGGCCGAGCTTGGCGATCCTCGTACCACGGCGCAAGATTCGATCATTTTCACCGCCCCCCCCGATACCCAAGTCGAAAACCCTCACTCCGGGCGAGATGACGTCGATTCATCGGCAGCATCGCCTCCCCAAGCCGATGCATCTTCTCTTACGACGCCTTCGCAACTTTCAAACACAAAGCATGCCGGTAAACGACCCGACCATGCGAATCAAGCACTATCCCAAAAGGAGCGTCAATCGAAGAGCCACACATCCGGGGATATCGCCGATTTTGTGCGCCGTTGCAGGATTGAATACCGCGATAATCTATCGGCTTACGGCATCAGCACGGCGGTATCGTCTCCGGAAGGCGAAAGCGCACAAGGCACCGATACCACGGTGGTAGAGCTTACCCTTACCGATGCGATTCGCCGGCTTTTGCAGAGCAACCCGCTTATCGCCGGCGCTCGAAAGGAATGGCTCGCCGCTCAACGAATGACCGCGGCGGCATGGGGGGAGCTTGAGCCGGAGATAACCGGTGGTTTCACCCACGCCACGCTGGAGCGTGAGAATAGCAGCATTCCCCAGCAAACGGGTGAATCCGATCTCGCTCTCGGCGGTCAACTCATCAGCGGGGGACGTTATTCGTTTGGTTTTTCGTTAACCTCGATTTATAACGGCCGGAAAGTTATGGACAATTCCACGCCCTACGCGGGCATTTCCATGGCGCAACCCGTTGCTTATCTCGGTGCTTCAATTACCCAACCGCTCCTTAGAGGCGCTTGGTTCGGCTCTCCGGTATCGGTAATCCGCATCGCGGCGATGGAACGAGACATTGCATTTCAGAGCTACCGCTCAAAACTGACAACGGTTCTGTATCGGGCAATCGAGAGCTACTGGGGCCTTGCCTTTGCTCAAGAGAAACTTCGTTTTGCCACTGAATCGGTGGAAACGGCGCGAGAGCTGGTGCGAGACGGCAGGATGCGTCTGAAAACGGGTATGATGTCGCCGACCGATGTACTTGAGGCTGAAGCGGGGTTGGCGTCTCGACGCGCGGCGAGAGCCGACGCACGTCAGGAACTTTTGGAGGCGATCGACCAACTTGCTCTGCTCCTTTCCGGAGACAGTGTGTCTCACGATGTCTGGCTCTGCGCAACCGGGGAACTTCCGGTCGGTACGGCCAAGGCCGACACCATGTTCGGCAGGTGCGGCTCGTGCACGAATTTCAGAGAGGTTCAGCCCAAATACCTGTCGCTCAAAAAGGAATTGGCGAAGCAGCGGGTGATTACCAAACACCATAAAAATCGCTGTCTTCCCGAAGTCAACCTCAAAGGAAGTTATGGTCATACCGGCGTGGGGAGGACGGGCCGAACCGCTCTGTATCGGCTTTTTAGTGAGGCCCGTCGATCTTGGTCATCATCGGTGGAGATGAGCTTGCCGGTGCTTTCGGGTGTAGAGGCCCGCAATCGGTTCGCGGCCGAAAAGCTAAAGACCGAAACCGCCGAACAAAGGCTGAGCGCCGCCGAACACGAACTCGAAACCTCGGTACGGATCATGTTTCAACGAACCGCCGCGTTTCGTGAAGCCATCGATAATACCAGTACGATTGTCGATGTCAGACGACGCCTTCTCGAGGTCGAACAGAGCAGATTGCGAGCCGGCAAAAGCAATACGCGTGTTCTGCTCGAAACCGAAGAGCGATTGGGCAAGGCGCGGCAAGAAGAGCTTGAAAGCTATCTAAGATTCAGAATCGCCATAGCTCATCTTCTTCGCGTCTCCGGCCACCTTCTTCTGGAATATGACCTGGAGACCGAAATCGATGATGGGGATTTTAGATTATCCGAAACGCCGCCGGGAGACGGCACATGAACAGGCTCGGTGGAAATCGAAATAGGCAAAATCTCCGCAATTCAACAAAAACAAGTACGAAACAAACGAGCGCCCAATTCATCAGGAGGTGTTTGGTGAGCCGACAGATTAAATCCGAAACAAAAATCCCGTTTCATTTTGGCCCTCTACCGATCGCCCTGTCCTTTTTACTGATCGGCCTCCAGGGTTGTAACCTCGACAACCCCAACGATGCCGAATACAATTTTTGGACTTTTTCGGGATATGTCATTGACGGCAACGACGGCGAGCCGCTCGTTGACGCGACGATCCATTACCGCACCGACGACGATCGTCACGAAACCGCGACAACCGGCAACGCCGGCGATTTCCACATCGAGAACCTTCCCTTCGGCGAAGCGGATTTTCGCTTCACGTATCAATGTCCCGATACACCTAAGACGCGGTATACCGAAAAAAGGATTATCAAGTCAAGCTGGAAAGAGGGGTCGCCCGGCGAAGGAAAATTGGCGAATATTTCCGATATCATCAAGCTCTTTCCTCTTTCGGCGACACTTACGGGAAATGTTGTCGTAAGACTGAGTCAAAGCGAACAAACGGTGC
>WJJU01000363.1 GCA_014729595.1 Chitinivibrionales bacterium | reverse complement strand
GACGTGTCCGTTTCGTTGCGCCTTCTTCCGATATCACCGAGGATATGGCTCGTCGTCCCGTTTTGCATGATCACATCCAGGCTTTCTCGGTAGGCGTTCCCCGACGTAGCATATTCTGAAAGCGTCGCTTAGTTCCGCGGTGGAACCCGGCCACCTCACAACATCTTGTACGGAAGGCTTTCTCAAGAGGAGACTGGTGGCGGCGAATCCTTCCCCCGCCGCGGCTCGTTTTTTTCAGGTTGACAAATCTTCGCCGTCTTGGTATCATACGGTTACGGCCTATTGTAACTCGGCAACGTAATGTCGGTTACCACCAATACCTCATTTTCGGTCTCAAGTGATCATCGCCGGCCGGTGTTTGAGGATCGCTGCAGGGCGAGCGTATGAATGTTATTCAAAAGCTTCGCGGTATAACCGCTACCGTAGGCCTTGACATAGGAAGCCACTCGATAAAGCTGGTGAAAATTCGGCATGGACGAAAGGGCGAGTCATATTTAGAGGCCACGGGCATTCGGGAATTAGGGGCGGGAACGATCGAAGGAGGCGACATCCGGGATCGTGACGGCTTGGTTGAAGCGGTGATGACGCTGATAAATCAATGTGACCCTTCGACGGTAGAGGTGGTAATCTCCATGTCGGGGCACGGTATGCTGTCCGACAGGTTCAACTTCAAGGTTGAAGCGGGCGACAATACGGAAGAAATGATACTGTGGGAGGCCGGTCAACGAAGTCCTTTTGATGTTGAGGACATAACGCTCGATTACAAGGTCCTTCGCACCCTGCCCGAATCAAACGAAATTGAAGTGCTCCTTGTCGCGGCCAAGAATCAAATCATGCAGAACTACATCGACCTTCTTTACGATGCAGGTCTGAAACCGGTGATCGTCGATATCGATGCGTTTGCGGTATACAATTCCTATGTGCTGGAGAGAGGAGGGCACGAAGAAGAAGGTACGGTGGTGTTACTGAACATCGGGCATGATTTGACGAGTATAACATTTCTGAAAGACGGACTTTACCATTCGACCAGGGATATATCGACGGCATGCCGCTTTTTCGGGGCGACCCTAATCCGAAATGCTCCCCTCGGAGAAGATGCGGCTGCGGAAATTCTCAGGGGCGAAGGCGATACGGCTCACGATGCCGATGTAGTGCGGCAAAGTATCGAGTATGCGGCCGAGGAGCTTTCATCGGGAATAGAACTCGCTTTCTCGTATTATAGAAGTTCGGCGAACAGTGATCGAATCGACAAAATGGTCTTGAGCGGAGGGGGAGCAAACATTCCCGGGTTGGTACCGTTCCTCGAAAGTCGCCACGATACGACGGTGCGGATATCGAACCCCCTGGCCCATCTTCAATATGATCCGGGACTGTTCGGTGCGGTGAATCCCGGCAAAATTTCGCCGTTTCTCACGGTTGCGGTGGGATTGGCCCTCAGAAAAGTGACGGACTAATGATTGAGCGGATCGAGGTTAACCTTCTTCCCGCCGAATACCGCGTGCATCGTCGAAGGTTCTCCCTTCATCGGGAGGTGATGTATCCGCTTCTTTTGGTGGTGACGGTAGCCGTCGCACTCGTGCTAAAGCAAGTTATGCTCGGTAACGAAATAGCTGTTTTGGAAAGAGAAATCGCCGTCGTACGGAATCGGATCGATAAAAACAGCCATGTTCGTAAAGAGATCCGTGACTTGCGAAAAGCAAAAGAGCAGACCCGCGATAAAATTATGGCGCTCAAGCGTATCGACGTGAATCGTGAGAAGTGGGTGCGACTTCAGGAAACCTTCAGCGCGGCGCTTCCCGCTCGTTCATGGCTTTCGAGCATTGAAGAAAAGAAGAGCGATCCGCCGGTCTTGGAAGTACGGGGCAGAACTTTTTCGGTTGCCGAGGTCGCCGGCTATATGCTGGCCTTGAATCGAAGCGAGTTCATTCGAAACGTCGACCTGGAAAATATCGAAAGGAAGGGCGGCGACGGAAATGCATACGCTTTTCACATCCTATGTCTGCTGAATCCCGATGCACGGCTGTCGACTCCGAATGTGGAGCCAACCGCCGATTATGCGGAGGGGGCCGGCGAATGAATATGGGCAAGAATAAAATCAATTTTAATAATCCGCGCATAAAAAACGCTCTTCTGATCATGTTGGTCGGTATCGCGGGAAATTGGGCTTATTTTCATTACGGAATCGGCGCGCTCGTGAACGAACGTAACGAGCTACGGAATACTCTCACAAAAAACAGGAGCGAACTTGCCGAGATTTTGAGTATGAAACGCGAACTCGGCGTCCTTCGCCGAGAAACGGCATTATTTGAACGCCGTCTCGATTCGCTTCGCGAGAAATTCCCTGACGACGAGGAGTTGCCCGGGTTGATTCGCGAAATCACGCGCGTGGCGCGATCATCCCGGGTCATACCCACGAAATTCAATCCGCTCCCAGACAATGAGCGGGAATTTTATACGGAGAACAATTATGCAATGGCCTTAACCGGCGGCTATCATGAATTGGCGGTCTTTTTTAGTCAACTGGCAAACCTGCCTTTGATTACGAATGTAAGCGATATGAAAATAACCGCAACGGGTGGACTTGAGGCGAAACTGCGGCGCTATAAGCACCACGGCGGTCCGCTTCAGACCATTGACGCCACATTCAGGATGACCACGTTCTCCTCGAAACGATAGCCTCCCGACGAGGCGTCGACGGCCAAGCGATAATAGTGTGGAACGGAAAAAGTGTGTGATGAAAGAGCGAATTCACAAGCGCATCTTGCCGGCGGCGGCATTATTGGGTCCGGCGATCCTTTGGGTGATTGTCTCCGGAGAGCCGGCGGTACTCACGGGGCTCGAAATACAAGCGGGAAAACGTGGACTCGCGTTGGCGCTCGAAGCGGACCGACCCTTCAGGGCCGCCGTCGCCGCACCCCGCCCTACGTCCTCCGGCGCCGTCGTAAAAATTACGCTATACAATACGGTATATGGTCTCAGTGAGTATAGCTACAATCATTTCGATCGTCACTCACCCGTCTCGGGGGTTACCGCAACGGACAAACCGACGGGTTCCGTTGAACTGGCGGTTGAACTCCGCGAGGAGCCTGAAGGCCCCATTAGGGCGAAGGGCAAGGGAAAACGCGTGCTCGCGCTACTTTCCGGCAGGCCTCGGGAATCGTTGGCGTGGACCGCGCCGGGTCGAAAGACGCCTCAAGAGATGCACCCTCAAGGTTCGGTATCGCAAGGATCCGCGGGACGGCGGGACATCGGTAAGATAACGAATATCCGTATCTTACGAAGAGACCGCGTGGAACAGTTGGCTGTTGAAATGAGCCGACCGTTACGTGTTCGTGCTCGTCGCCGGGGCCGCACAATTATGTTGGTAATCGAGGATGCGGTCAGCGGCTTGTCGAAAAAGGCGTTTGGCCCGGCCGGGGGCTCGGCTTTCGGCCGGATTTTCGTGCGCGAACGGGAACGTAACGGTGTCAAGCTTGTCGGAGTCGTGATATGTACGAACGCGCCGGCCGAGAAAAAGGTGTTGATACGCACGATGAAGCAAGGGTTGGCTATTTATATGGAGGATCGAACGCAAAGGAAGATGGCGTTCTGGTCGGCGGAAACCGGCAAAACTCTTTCGTATGAATT
>WJJU01000362.1 GCA_014729595.1 Chitinivibrionales bacterium | reverse complement strand
CCCAAACCAAAAAGAAACATGCTGCACAGCAGAAGGGAATCACGTAGAAAAGCAGGCGAAAGACAGCCAGAGATCCCAAGAGGGAAGCCGTGTCGGCATTTTTGTTGAGCAGCAGCCAACCGCTGTCGAATACGCCTAATCCACCGGGGGCCTGGCTCGCGATACCGAGAACGTGAGAAAAGAGATACCCTACCGAAAAAGACGGGAAATCCGAGGGAACTGTGGCCGGTAAAAGCACGAAAAAGGCTAATGCAATGAAAAGCCACTCCAGAATCGCAACCGCAAAAAGCTTGATGCCCAAGCCGCCCCGAGGCACCAGTGAAAGCAACTTGAATCTGCTCCAAAGGCCGGCATTACGACAACAGGCCGCCAAATACAGAATGGAAACAAACGATGCGGCGATGATAAAGGCCGTTGCCAACGGCGAGTGGAGCGCCGGCAAGGAAGGATTGGGGGCAAAAAACATTACCAAGCGGCAGATAACCAGCAGAAACGATACACCGGCCCAGTATGCGGTGGTATACGCCGCGATCGCGCGGATAATAGTTCCAAGCGGAACATTGAGGCGGGTATAAAGCCGAAATTTAATCGCGCTTCCAACGAGGGCGGAAAATCCGATGTTGGCGTTGAATATGTCGCCAATAAGTGAAACCGGCACAATCTTTGAGTAGGAAAGCGATGAGCGAGCCCAGCGCAGTCCGAGCATATCGTAGGCGGTCATGGTGATATAGGCGCAGAGTACAAAAAAACCCGCCGCCAGAAGACGGAAGCGGGGAATTGCTTTTATGGCTTCGTGAATTTCGCGGACCGATGTCTCGCGGATGACTTGGTATAAATAGTGCAGTGCGGCCGCCGCGGCAGCGAACAGTACTACCCCGATAATCACATTCAGAAAGGTGCGCATGCCCCTTCCGAGCGGCTTACCCCTCGCGGAAAAACCGCGGTGTTCTGCATTCATACATCGATTTTCCCAAGCGAAATGCGTGACTTGCGGAAGCGGAACGGTGTTGAACCGCATACGGTTACACTTTCCGTTTAATGGCCGCCCCCGACTGAAACCTTCTTCCGTGCGTTCACATAAATGTGGAAGTGGCTTGATTTCACGGTCAAATCAAGAGGTTCGCACCCGCTTCCCGCCGGAAGCCGGCCCATTTCGAGTAATGGCAGGATAAAATAAGATACGCACTGAGTCCCCGGCATAATAATTACTTTTTTTATTCATTATAATATCGAGATAATATCGAGCGGATTATAAACCATCCCCCGTTGTTAAAGACCTTACCCAAACCCGCTTCGACACCGACGGCAATGTTTGGGAGTGCATAGAGTTGGTTTGCGGCTCCTCCGCCTGGGCTGAATCTACCTTCTTGATTCGGTCTGAAAACTAAAAGGCTGTTAAAAGCCCTCCTATCGGTTCCCTCTCGGCTTTGTGTTTAGTGGGGTGTTGGCGGTTCATGTGGGGTGGATGTGTTGTGCCCGGCTTTTGTATCTTCCTGTCCTCCGCAATTATTGGAGCTTGGCTCCACATTTCTTGCAATAGCGGGCGTCGGGTTCGTTGACGGTGTTCCCACAGGAGGTGCAGGTGCGGAGGGCGGTAGGCTGGTTTTGTCGGCCCAGCTCGACTGTTACAATCCCGGTGGGAACGGCAATGATCGCATAGCCGATTATCATCATTAGTGACGAGATACACTTTCCGAAGGGGGTATTGGGTACAATGTCGCCAAAGCCGACGGTGGTAATGGTCACGATGGCCCAGTAGATGCTTATAGGAATATTTTCGAAACCGTTGCCGCCTCCCTCGACCATGTACATAAGCGTGCCCATGACAATGACTACGGTGAAAACGCCCAGCAAGAAAACCGTAATTTTGTATGAACTGGCCTTAAGCGCCGCTACAATGATCTCGGCCGCTCTAAGATATTTGCCCAGCTTAAGTATTCGGAAAACCCGCAGCAAGCGAATGGTGCGAATGGCGAGAAGGTAATGCGCGCCTCCGGCAAGAAGCCCCGCGTAGGTGGGTATTACGGCAAGAAGATCAATTACTCCCCAGAATGAGAAAACGTATGACGCGGGGTGTGGAGAACTGATGATACGCGCCAAGTATTCGAACGTAAAAAGCACCGTAAAGAGCCATTCCATAACATAGAAAAACTCGGGCGCTTCCGCCTGAATCGACCGGACGCTTTCCAGTACTACGGTCATTACACTGGCCACGATTGCCCACAGCAGCAAAATGTCGAAAAACCGTCCCGCCGGCGTTTCGGTTCCGAAAATCACTTCATGCATACGCTCGCGAAATACCATGCTCTCTCCATCGGTGCTTTTTAGTTCCGCATATCCCATTTTCAGCACTTTTCCGCTGAATTTTCCCTCAATACCACTAGGGAACTCTTCGCCCGTGACGAAAACGGTTCTTGGTGGTTGACTCCTTTTTTATACTTACGATCAAAACGGCAAAGCAATAATTATTGATACAAAAAAAACGATTCCGCACCGATATAAATACCGGGCGCCGCCCGGGCGCATTATGGAAACGATGGTCCGTCGTTTTCGTGAGCGTCCATCGGAATAATGTAAAATTGCACCGGGCGAATCGGCAATTCTTCGAGAAAAAGTGCGAAGCGAAAAGAGTGCATTGTATATTGCCATTAAGGGCATGGGGAGTAGCATAATGATGAAAATACGCGGTTTGAGGTATATCGTAGCGCTGTTTTGCCTGGTTCCGTTCTTGATGAGAGCCGAAGGGATCGAAAAGCGGGGAGTGATCGACAGCGACGAACATTGGCGTGCCGAGAAGGGGCCGTTCGTCATT
>WJJU01000035.1 GCA_014729595.1 Chitinivibrionales bacterium | reverse complement strand
TCCGCTGATTACGTACCCCTCGCTGACTTCAACCACTTTTCCGTCATAGCGCACTATGCCGTCGGTGGAAGCAATCAATACATCTTCATTTTCGGGGTGCGGCTGGGTGTTGGGCCCCGCCGGCAACGTCGCCGGATTGCCGTCCTTGCTCCTGACTCCTTCGCCGTATATATTGACTCCCGGGGTGCCCTTTCCAGGCGGTAACACGCGCGCAAGCTCGGCGCCCGCCTCGACCGATTGAACAATGTCGACGCTTTTGTAATCCACGGTGCCGTCGGGATTTTCTTTGGGCGCAAGGGTGGTGTTGGTATTGAAATAAAAATCAATTTTTCCGTTTTCGCCGTCGACGGCCGGAACACCTTCGGCAATGACCACCGGCTCTTTCGGGCACCGCCCTTTGGCCAGATGCTCACGCAAATCGGCGATTACATCCTCTTTGACGCCCCGGACGATTCCTTTGTCCACGATAAGATCGCGGATCTCCTTTTCTTGGGGGGTTATGCCGGTGCCAAAAGCCGGTCGGCAGGTCAGCGTTGCACTCATGGAATCGGGTGCGACGGTAAGCTCCACGCCGCCGTCGAAATCGATCGGAACAACACCGATTGTATTATCGACCCAGTAGGCGAGTCCTTCGACGGCGGCAATGATGTCATGGCCGTTGTCGGCGGGGTAAACCGAATCGTCAAGGGTGAAGTTGCTTTTTATCGTCGTGTCGGACGCGACTTCCTCTCCGTGAACATTCTTTCCGGCTACCGGCGGCGTACCTCCTTGGCGACGCGCCACCGTCATACCAGGCGTGACCTGCTGAAGCGACAAATCGAGATCTTGTAATTGCCAAAAATGCTCCGCGTTTTTGGCGGCGCTGAGCCGTGCGCCGTCGGTGAGGTGCTTCACGCAAACATGCACGGTCCCTTCGCGCCCGGGTATGGGTTTTTTGCCGGCCGCGACATTTTTGAATTCGTAAAGCCGATTGGCCGTGCGCCATTTTCCCACCGCCGCATCGAGCATACCCTCTTGAATACCATACCGAACCCCTTGGTCGGCCAGTGCCTTCGAAAGCAGATCGACGGTAAGGCGGCCCGGTGAGCCGCTCCCCGGCTCCAGGCGCATCGAAGCGCTCATGTGGTCCTGAGAAAGAATGACGGTAATGCGAGGCAAAACTTCGGCGGCGGATACGTTGGATGACGAGGTCGGGGGGGGATTTTCCGAAACAATCGTAGTTTCTTCGGTCGTGGCCGTATCCACCCGAACGATCGCAACTTGCTCAACTTCGTGCTTTTTAAGTGTGGCAATCAGAGTGTCGGTAAGTGTGGCCGGCGCCTTGATGAGCACACCTCCCGTCGGCAAGACGACATCGTCGGTAATCCTCATTCCAGGGACGGCTTGATCGAGATCTATAATCACGAATGACCACCCAAAAAACTTAATTCGAGACTTTCGAGGGAGGTGGCTATTTTAGTCTTGGCGAAAAGCACCACGGCATGTGCGATGTCGCCCTCTCTCCCGCAATTATAGCGCGCTCCGACGAGTGAAATCACACCAATAATATAAATTTATACGAATATTTGATGATTTAGTCGGGATATGCTCCCGCTCGTTTTTTCAAGTGTGACACATGGTCGCTTCTATCGCTTTCCCTATTGCCGTCCCCGGTATCTACGATTATCAGGTTCCTCAGGAACTGCGCGAGCTGGTTGTGCCCGGCGTACCGGTGAAAGTCGATCTCAATAATCGACTTTTATGGGGCGTTGTTGTCCGGCTGAAAGAATGCTCCGACTACCCAAACCTCAAAGCAATCCTCGAGGTGAAAGGCAAACAGTGGACCCGAGCCGGGCGCTCCTTGGTTCGGCTTTATGAATGGATCGCCTCGTACTATCAATGCGATCTGGGGAAGGTGTTTAAGCCGCTTATTCGTAAGCGATTCGCGGACATGAAATCGAAAACGGTACAGGTGTTCCATTTCTCGGGATCGATACCGCCGAATTTGACCCCGAAGCAAAAGGAAGCGGCCGAGAAGGTCAGACAAGCGGGGAACAAAGCATATACCAGAAAGGAATGGTCCTCGCGGTACGGTCTTTCGGCGCATATAGTGGACATGCTGTCGAGGTACAACGTGCTGTGCAAAACGGAGCGACGCCTGCTTCGTGAAGCCGATGAACTCTCTCTAAGCAGCCGGGAGGGAGAAATCGTGCTTACACCTCGGCAGCGGGAAGCTCTGGACAGCATGGCCGGCGATCTGGAAAATCCTTCGAAGCCTTACTTACTTTATGGAATTACCGGAAGCGGCAAGACGCTCGTTTATATTGAATTGGCTCGAAAAGCTCTGGCAAGGGGGCGCGGGGTCATTGTTCTTGTTCCCGAAATTTCCCTCACGCCGCAGACAATTCGACGGTTTCGAGAGGCTCTCGGCGATGTTATCTCGGTGATACACAGCCGCATGTCCGACGGAGAGCGTCGGGACAGTCTCGACGAACTGGTGAGCGGTCGCAAGCGCATGGTGATCGGTGTACGAAGCGCCGTATTGGCGCCGATGGAAGATGTAGGATTGATAATTGTCGATGAAGAGCATGATGGAAGCTATAAGCAGTCGGACATCGATCCGCGATACCACGCACGCGACATGGCCGTCATGCGAGGCCGTTTCCAAAATGCCCTGGTCGTATTGGGCAGCGCTACCCCCAGTTTCGAAAGCTATCACAATGCATTGAACGGCAAGTATGGATTGATTCGCCTTCTTGAGCGCTTTGGCGAGGCCACGCTTCCGACGGTGCGCATTGTCGATATGAATCAGGAACGGCAAGAAGGTAATTGGGCGTTTTTGTCTCGCTACCTCGAGGAGCGCACGCGCGAAGCTTTGGCGAGCAAGCGTCAGGTGATATTTCTGCTGAATCGTCGCGGCTTTTCCACTATGCTTATGTGTAAGGACTGCGGCCATACATACGCATGTTCCAACTGCTCGGTCAATCTGATATATCATCAGGCGGATACCACGCTCAAATGCCATCAGTGCGGCTACGAAGAAGCGGCGCCGAGTTCATGTGCGAAATGCCGGGGTGAGCAGATTAAATATCGGGGTACCGGAATTCAGAAAGCCGAGGAACATTTGCGAATGACATTTCCGGACGCCGGGATCCTTCGAATGGATCAAGACTCGACTCGTCGCAAAGGTGCTCACATCTCGATACTCGATGCTTTTGCGCGGCGCGAAGCCGATATTCTTTTGGGTACGCAGATGGTGGCGAAAGGGCTCAACTTTCCGGGTGTAGTGCTTGTGGGAGTGCTCCAGGCCGATATTGGACTTCACTTTCCCGATTTCAGATCATCCGAGCGGACGTTTCAGTTGCTTACCCAGGTAGCCGGACGAGCGGGACGGACCGACCGGCTTGGGGAGGTGGTGATCCAAAGCAGTTCACCCGACGAACCATGCATCGTGTTGGCGCAAACCCACAACTATGAAGCATTCTTTCGCGATGAAATCGAGGCTCGCCGCCTTCTGAACTACCCGCCGTTCGGCCGTCTTGTGCGGCTTGTGGTTCAAGGGGAAGCCGAATCGCTCGTTAAAGACCATATAGACCGAATCGCAAACTATCTTTGTCGTCGGGCCGACGAGGGCGTTGCGCTGCTGGGTCCGGCACCCGCGGTGCTTTCGCGGCTTAACCGTGCCTATCGCTACTCGCTGTTACTGAAAGGAACCTCGGCGCGCGCCCTACAGAAGGTGGTACATTCAATGCGGATGTCGATTCCGAAACCGCATAAAGACATACGGGTGATTATCGATGTGGATCCGGTCAGTATGCTCTAAACGGGAAGGGTTCCGTGGAGCTTTGGTCGACCGCGATGTGTTAGCCGGGGCCTTGTCGATCGAAACATGGCGTCTCGAGCAAGGCAAAGGCGTGCCGTTTGTTTCGGGAATAGTATGCAAAGGGGGTATTCACGAGCGCCCCGCGGCCCCGAGGAACATACCGATGGGAGTATCATGAAGGCGGGTAAGTATCTGAGGAGCAAAGGAGTACGGTGGACCACACGGTTGTTTTTGACCGTACTTTTTGTGTACTTTGTAAACAGGAGTCTGTCCGGCCGCGAAATCACCGTCATTCTCGAAAGCCTCAGAGGTATCCATGTGGTCGGTGCTCTTCTTTTGGGGGTGGGGGGACTATGGTGTCAAGCCAAGCGCTGGGAGATTATTCTTCGCTACGAACGTTTTCCCGTTACTTCCTCAACTGCCTGGAAAACGCTTCTTATGGGCAATCTTTTCGCTTTTGTTACCCCCGGACGCTTGGGGGAATTGTTTCGCGGCGTCGGGATTGAAGAAGGGCGCAAGGCCGATGCCGTATTCGCGGTAATAGTTGACAAGTTGTTCATAGTCGCGACTGTTTTGCTGGTCGGGCTTGCGACGGTTTTCTGGCAGGCCGCCGTGCGGGGCGTCGCACCGCCTTTTCGCCCGGTCGCACCGGTCGGCGCGACGATCGCCGTTTGTCTTTTGGCCGCACCTCTCATAGTGCGGGGGCCGAAGCGCGTATATGCCAAACCGGTGATACGGTATGCGGCGCGATTGGTGAGAATGACGCCACGAGCGTTTAGCCCTGCCGGGAGGCTGGCTTTGGGCTGTTCCCTCGGCGCTCACCTGCTGCTGCTGTGTCAAACCGTGCTTTTGTTGATGATGTTTGGGGTGAGCAATGCGGTCGACGCCCTGCTCGCGGCGGGACAGGCGTATGCTTTGATGGCGATAGTGCCGCTGTTCATAGGTAATATGGGTATTCGGGAGTACGCATACGGCCTGTTTTTGAGCCGACTTGGCGTGAGTCCCGCCGGTGCGATGGACGTCAAGGTCGCGGCCTTCGGCGCCTCGGCCGCGGTGCTTACCGTAAATTTGATCGTGCCCGCCC
>WJJU01000361.1 GCA_014729595.1 Chitinivibrionales bacterium | reverse complement strand
GTCCCCGTGTGACAACTCTATGTCAGGTTACTATATTTTTGCAAAAGAAATTTTGCTTTTTGTCTAACCCGACACCGGACATGGGGCGGCGAAAGCACTTCAACATGCTCGCCATAGCTGAGAATCATTGAGTAGACCCATTCATCGACGGGGATGGATATTGTAGTCGTGCAGGTCCCATCACTCGCATAAACCGGCTCTTCACCGAACCATTCATCCGCTCGCGCACTGATCGGAGGATAGAATTTGAGGATAATTTCTTCGGCCTTGCGCATGCTGTTGTCCGGCGCGAAGAACTCATGATACGTTTTGTCTCGTCGGATAAATTGTTCTTCGCATATCCGAATTTTTTTCATGCGAGATAATTTGAAAACACGATAATCTTTTCGAAACCGGCAATAGGAAAAGAGGTACCAGCCCGGCGGCTTGAATACGAGCGTCATGGGCTCGACCTTACGGTCGGTAAGTATGTTTTGTCCGTTTCGATAGGTGAAACTGAGAAGGGTCGATGACGTAATGGCTCCGTGGACCTCTTGTATAGCCTCCTGTTGCCGCTTTCCGTAGCCCCAGGGAAGCATGTCCATGACGAACTGCTCGCTATGTGTTTGATAGTCGCCTTGCCGGTCGCCTGGAATCAGCGCCCCTATCTTCTCGATGGCACCCTGGAGTTCCCGGTCATTGAATGTTGCGTTCACTCCCTTGAGCGCGCTGAGAATCGAAAGCATGTCACGAAACGTCAGGAGTTGGCGGTCAAGTTTATAGTTGTCCATGATACAGAAACCGCCTTCATAACCCTGGTACGATACAATCGGAATTCCGGCGCTGTTGATGGACTCAATGTCGCGATAGATAGTGCGAATCGATACCCCAAAATGATCCGCCAACTCTCGCGCGGTAGCTTTTCGGCGGTTGAGAAGCATCACGGTGACGGCGAGAAGGCGATTGATTTTCATGCGTGGATTTACCTAGTGATTTTTGGCCTATGTGTTTTTATGCCGCATGTGGAGCACGTCGAAGACCGCTTTGGCTTTTTGGGGCGACGCGTAGCGGCGCTCGGACTGATTAGAATAGCATCCTCCATGGGCACAGAAGGTGAGGGGGGGCACTGAAACATGCGAAGTGCTCATAGTACCCGCTCGGCCACCGACACGGCTCATTACGAGAGCCACCGTGAGCGAAACCGCGTGTTCTGAACAGGTACTGAAGGACTCTCCGGCCTGTAGCGGCGGAGAAGATCGTTCCACGGTGGGCGGAATGCTTTTCGGACATTAGTAGGTTGGTTCCTATGCTGACTATGGGTGTCTCGAAAAATTCCCTAGACAAAATATAAGCCAATGGCGTGCGGGTTGCAAGGAGGATTTGTGCGTTTTTGACCAAAGAAGCATGGATGCGGCGTTTTCGCAATTTGCCTTTGCCCAGTCATGCGTGACAGCACGGCAATCAACTGATGTATATTGGGGACAGACCCGAATTCCCCCAATTCCGGCTCTTCATGGTGGCACAATCCGTCGCCGAGTACGAGAGTAAACGGGGGCTCGATTCCGGTTTTTTTATAGTTTTTTTGTAATTCGCCTTTCTCCTTTTCTTCGGTGGATTCCAAGCAGCAGGAACAGGATTAGACGGCACATTCATGGAAGTTATATCGTTTCTCAACAACAAGGGCGGTGTAGGGAAAACGACCCTTTGCTGCAATATGGCTCAATCTCTGGCAATTTCGGGCAAGAAGGTTTTGTGTATCGACAATGATAGTCAGCATAGCTTAAGCAATCGGCTACAGGTTCCGGTCCGGGAAAAAAACATGGGCCATCTTTATCGTGATTTCAATGGTGCGGAAGATTACGTACCCTTTTTGGAAAAGGCGGTCGCGATAACCGCGGTACCCAAACTGCACTGCATCACCTCGCCATTCAACTTAATCAATTCGGACGTCAAATCACTCAAAGCCGTCAAAGACCTCATCGAAAAGAGTGAAATCAGTGAATTTTACGATTTCGTTCTTATCGATAACCATCCGGGGGTCGATCGTTTGCAGCATGCCGCCATTTTGGCGTCGAGCCGCTTTTTCGTACCCGCTTTTCTTCGGCAACAGTCTCTGGAGGGGCTTGGGGAACTCATAACCTTTCTCCATAGATTGATCATCCCCGATAAAGCGATATCCATCATACCCAATCACGATGAGGGACTGAAACATGACAAAGCGATGCTGACGAAGCTGAAAAAGATGTTTCCGCACAACATTACGCGGACGGTTATTCCTAAAGATCGCATGATAGAGGAAGTCGAATCGCAGGGAAAGATTCTGTTTCTCGACCGCCTGTTCACCTCCAAGTCGGTCCCATACTTAATAAAACTGATAACGGAACTGTTCCCGGATGAATACGATGAAAAAGAGTTGAAGGGAAAGATCGCCGCAAAACGGTCTCGCTATGTCGGACGCAGGGTTTTGGCGAACCTCACGGGCGTGAAAACCGCCGAGAGTTCCGGGTAGGCCAAGGGCATTGAAACGGGGCGGATCGAGCGGCGGGTGAGTTTTTGGTAGACTCGATTCATAATACCCCCGGCACGGCTCGACTCAAGGCTTTTTTTTAGTGAACCAAGGTGTAAATCAAAACCCCGAGTGGGAGAATAATACCCAGATTGCCCATATTTGACGCCACCAATGCGTCGAGCGCTTTCTGGGTGTCATCGAGAAGGTGCAGCGTGTTTTTGCTCTTTTGCAGGCGATAGATTTCGAAGAAAGAGGTCATTTCCGGGATTGAGGTGATGACGCCTAAAATCCAGCCGACAAGCCAGGGCGCAACGCCTATCTTCTCAATAATGACGGCGGCACTGCTACCAAGGTATCGTCCCCCAACAATGACAATGGCCGTGCCTCCAATCATTAGCATGATACCGGACATAAGCCCGCCACCCGCCTCGGGAGCCGGTAGGTTATGCTGCCAAACCTGGATACGGTTAAGGTGGCGATCTATGGCTTTGTAGATTATAAAGAGTGCGATCAGTCCGAACGCCGACAAAGGTGACAAGTCCACCCCTGCTCGATGAAGCCCCAGGGGCATTGCAACCGATACGGCGCCGAATGCTAGCTCATCGACAAATCCCAAAGTGAACAAATCGCGCTCTTGCCTAAACGCAAGAACCGCCGAAAGAAACAGAATCCAATTGATGATGTTGGAGGAAGCGATATTCCAGAATCCGGCGTCAAATACTCCCGCCACAGCGCTGGATACAAGAACCACCAGCTCGGGGACGCTCGTTGCATAACCGATGATCTGCCCTTCGGTTTTGGTGGAAAGGCGAAGGGCATGGCAAAGCCTTACGATACCGGGTATAAGCAACAGGCGCACCGCCAATACCGTCATCACGGCACAGAGAGTCAGAATGATGAAAGGTTGTATCATAGAATATGAACTCCCGGCGGCTCGGAGGCGCGCCTCCATGAGTCGTCTAGGGATCAGGACGGGGTCGGATCCTATCCGGTATGAATAATCTACAATGCACCGCGCCGACGAGCAAGGGCGGGGCCGTTCAACGATGTATCCCTTTCATCCTATCATAATCGGTTTGGGGCGGTACGTAGCGCGGGGCGATGACCCGAGGAGCCTGCTTGTAAGGCAAACCCCGCCGCCAATGTGTTAAGCGGGACGGTATCCGTGCAACTCCTGTTCATAGACTACCCGCGGCCATTGAGCGCGGGTGATAACGTGGGGGACGAAAGGGTAATCATTTATGGCGTAATCTTTGCTGGGTCAACCGTCTGGATTCATGACGGTATCACAAACCCGGGAGAACGAGTATGATATTCTGGATCGTTGCCTTGATAATAATCGGCGTTGGATCGCTACCTTTGTTGATTGCCGTGGGGCGAGGGGCCGACGGCGGGGAACCTTACCAAAAAAGAGTTCGTCGGGGCATACTAATTCTTTCGGGTGCGATAATGGTTCTGATCCTCGGATCCGTGTTTCTTCATTTCTATGGCGAATACCTCTGGTTCAAAAGCTTGAATTATGCCGATCGATTCTGGACGGTGCTGGCGACGCAGTGGCTTCTGTTTCTGCTGGGAGCGGTGGTTGCCGCTTTGTTTGTGATTGGCAATTATGCGGCGGTTCGTTCGCGAACATCCGCCGTACCTTTTCGATTGAGTGTCTATTATGCCCTCGGCGTAGGGGTTATCTTCGGGCTTTGGTCGGCCGCCTGGTGGGAAGAGGTGCTTCTCTACCTCAATCAGGTACGCTCGCCGGTTGAAGATCCCGTCTATGGAAGATCAACCGCTTTTTACCTTTTTTCGCTTCCACTGTACAAATCGTTTGTGCCATGGTTGATCGGTGTTATCATTGCGGGGCTTGGCCCCCCGGCTATTGCCGCCGCCTCGATGAATGGAACACGGGGTGGAACAAGCTTTGAATTACCGCGTCGCGGCGGCACAATAGGTCATGTGTCGGCGCTTGCCGGATTGCTGGTCGCGGTGCTTGCGTGGAACAGCTACCTGAGTCTCTATGAACTTCTTTACGGTAACCGATCCGCCGTGATCGGCGCGGGGTATACCGATGTTCATGCGATGATTCCCGGCTATTATGTTACAATCGGCCTCTTGACATTGTCCGCCCTTGCGCTTCTTGCGGCCGCATTCTCTTCGACGATTCGACGGCGAATCTTTTTTATGTCGGGCGGGCGATTTACCGGTGGGTCAATCATTCCGCCCGCGGCCGTTGTAGCGATCATCGTTACCGCGTTGTGGTTGGTTCCCGCATTCGTGCAAACTCTGATCGTCAGTCCAAACGAAATAACGCTGGAGCGCCCCTACCTGGACAATAACATCGAATTCACGCGGCGGGGGTATAGTATCGACGAACGGCGGGTCACCGAAGAACTATTCCCCATAGGTGAAACCATCACTCCGTCGGTGGTTGACGCCAACCGGCCGACACTCAACAATGTGAGGCTCTGGGATTGGCGAGCGCTTATGGACAATCTTCGGCAGCAGCAGGAAATACGCCTGTACTATCGCTTTTATGATGTCGACATCGATCGATATATGCTTGACGGAGAATATCGACAGGTGATGTTGGCGGTGCGGGAACTGGCACAGGAAGACCTAGATCCGCGCTCGAAAAACTGGGTGAGCGAGCACCTCAAATATACTCACGGATTCGGGGTCGTTCTATTGCCGGCGCATGATTTTTTGCCGCAAGGCAAGCCGGAACTTTTGATTAAAAATATCCCCCCGGTCGTGAATGTGGAATCGATACGAATTACGCAGCCGCGAATTTATTACGGGGAACTCACCAATAACTACGTTTATGTCAATACTACCGAAAAAGAGTTCGATTATCCGATCGGCGATGAGATAGTGTACAACACGTACGGCGGCGACGGCGGGGTGCCGATGGGTTCGCTGTGGCGGCGCTTTGTGTATGCATGGAAATTCAACGATTACCGGCTTCTGTTGTCCGGCTACTTCACAAAAGAATCGAAAGTTATGTTTCGTCGTCGCCTCCATGAACGGGCCCGTGCGCTTATGCCGTTTCTCCTTTACGACCGCGATCCTTATCCGGTTATCACCGGTGAGGGCCGGATCGTCTATATTCTCGACGCCTACACCACTTCGGATTGGTGGCCGTACGGGCAGCCATATCGCGGCTCGATCCCCCACTTTCAGGGCCTTAACTACATCCGCAATTCCGTGAAGATAGTCATCGACGCCTACCAGGGAACCGTCGAACCCTACATTGTCGATACCAGCGATGTAATTATATCCACCTACGAAAAGGCATTTCCCGACCTTTTCAGAGGTTTTGATGAAATGCCGTCCTATCTCAAGGAGCATATTCGGTATCCGACGGACTATTTCACGGTTCAGGCGCAGATGTATGCGGCCTATCACATGGTGGAACCCGACGCCTTCTATCAGCGCGAAGACCTGTGGGAGTTTGCCACCGAACGGTATCGCGCTCAGTTCCAGACCGTTTCGCCTTACTACGTAATGAATCGGTTTCCGGGGCGCGATTCGATAGAGTTTGCGCTGATCGTGCCGTTTACTCCCAAAAACAAGCATGTGATGAATGGGTGGATGGCGGGAAGATCGGATATGCCGTTTTATGGGAAACTTACCGTATTTCCGTTCCCGAAAGGTGTCGAAGTGCTCGGGCCGCGTCAGATCGAAGCTCGCGTTGACCAAAACCCCGTTATGTCTCAGGCGATGACGCTGTGGGGACAGCGTGGCTCCGAGGTACTGCGCGGAAACCTGCTGGTTATACCGCTTTTCTACGGCGACTCGCTGCACGTTACCTATGTCGAGCCGGTGTTTATCCAGGCCGAAGACGCTCAGTTGCCCGAGATAAAAAGGATTATAGTCGCGGACCAGGATCGCGTAGTGTGGGCCGAAGATTTTTCCAAAGCGCTCAATCTTCTCTCGCGCCGCGAAGAACTTGCTCCCGAAGAAATCGCGGAAGCGGCGGGTGAAATCGATGTCCAACGAGCCACGCGGCTTATCGAGCAGTTTCGTGCGCTGTTCGGTGAAGGTAACTACGCGGAAGCAGGCCGGCGGCTCGAGGAACTCGAACGGATGCTGCAAGGCGCGCGGGAGTGAGGGTGTTTGCATTTGCGGGCGCTTTTCTTTGAACGCCGACGCCGTGTAAGCGTGTCCGAAAAAAACGTCGGAACACCGAACGCCCCCAAATGCCGGAAAGTGATCCACGGCTCGGGCAAAACGGATATATTTTTATGACGTGTCATTGTATTACGGTAGACATAGCTGGTCGTAAGTCTTCCTTCCCGTCCCCTGAAGGTTCCAGTCTGACCATCTCTATAAATGTTCTTGCGCCGCACCGGCGTAATGCCGTATGATGAGTGTGTGAGCGTGCCGTGTCAGGTACCGCATAGTAACTTACTTCTCCAACTCAAGGGATCCTGTGAAGATACGATTTATTTATCCGCGGTTTCGCAAATTCCTCGAAGGTCACCCGGAACTCGATGAGCTTGTTCGGCGCCATCTTGTCGGCAACTACACGATGCCGCCATCGTTGGCTATTCCCATCTTGGCCTCATTGACTGATTCACGGCACGAGATGCTGCTCACCGACGACAACATTGGACAGCCCGTCGATTACGGTGAAGATGTAGACCTTGTAGCCGTCAGCTTTTTTACTCCACAGGCTTCACGCGCCTACGAGATCGCCGACGGATTCCGCGCGGCGGGAAAGACGGTCGTCTTGGGCGGCATACACCCCAGTTTGAGACCCCATGAAGCCCGGGAGCATGCCGACGCCGTGTGTGTCGGTGAAGGTGAAGGGGTTTGGAGACGCATATTGGCCGATGCCGAGCGCGGTATGCTCGAGCCGATCTATACCCCGGACAAAACCTACAATTTGGCCGATGCGCCCATACCGCGCAGGGACATATTCAGCGACAACGATTATCATTGGGACGCACATTTGGTGATGACGACGCGGGGGTGTCCGGTGCGCTGTGAGGGATGTCCGGTGCCCGAAAAAGAGGGAACAAAGGTCCGCCTCAGACCTATTGACGACATCATCGAAGATATTCGAGGAATGCCGTATAAGGAATTCTATTTTACCGACGATACGGTCATGCTTCCGGGCAAGAAATACCAGAACTACTTATTGAAAATCATGGAACGCACCGCGGAACTCGATATCCGCATATTCCTCGCTTCGACCATGATGATGATACCTTCGCCTGAATTTTATCGCCGGTTGCATGCCGGCGGCGCCGTCTCCATGTATACCGTCTTTGGATTCGACCGCAACTCGCGGCGGCTTCTCTCGGATGAATGCACACGACGAGAATGGCGGGAGGCGATCGATTTGGTGCGGATGAATGAGGATGCCGGGATACACTTTTTCGCCTCATTCGGGATTGGTTTCGATGAACACAATGAGCGCACCGCCGACCGGATTCTCAAATTTGCCGGCGATGCCGGTATCGATTGCGCCGAGTTTTATATTCCCGCACCTTTTCCGGGAACTCCTTTCGGTATCGCGGCCGAAAACCAAGGACGCATACTCCATCGTGACTATCGTTTGTGGAACACGGGCAATGTCGTTTTTCGTCCGCGCGGCTTTTCTCCCGACCAGCTTCAGCAGACATTCTTTTATCTGTGGAAAGAGTTCTACCGGGATAAAGAGCCGCAAGAAACGCTGAAGTCCTTCACGCTCAACAAGCATGAGTGATCGCCGGAACCATTCCTGTTTCTCGGAATAAGTGCTTGCCGTCGGCGACATATAATGGTACAATAATCACATTATATGGTGCATGACATGCATAATGGCGTGGCCGCGGTTAATCGATCGCAAAGCCGCGTATGATGTGAATGTTGCCGCGCCCTCATCAACGGTTACCGTCGATACCTGTCTCCGGGGGTAATAATGGATGTTGCTTACGTTAACCCGTTCATCGTCGCGATCAGGGATACGTTTAACACCATGATGGGCACGGCGTTGGGTATGGGGGAGCCGTTAATTAAGAGCGAACCATATCCGACGCACGACATTTCGGGAGTGATCGGCTTGTCGGGCGAGGCTCGGGGAAGCGTAACCCTGAGTTTTCCCAGAGAAGTGGCGCTTAAGGTGGTATCCAAGCTCCTCGGAGTGCCGGTTGAGGAAGAGGGACCGGAGCTAACCGACGGTATCGGTGAGCTTGCCAACATCGTGGCCGGAAATGCAAAAAAGGGGCTGACCCAATACCAAATGTCACTCTCACTTCCCAACGTGATAGTGGGAAAGGATCACGCGCTCTCAACACCGGCCGACGCCCCAACAGTCATGGTACCATTCCAATGTGATCTCGGCGAGCTGTCCATGGAGGTAACGCTCAAGGGGAAGAGCTGATAAAGCCGGGGTTGGATCAACACACACCTTCATTTACCCCATAATGTATTCAGAGGCCGAAGCGACGGCAAGGATAGTGTTCCGTCGGTGGCACGATGCACCTATTGTTCGCGGGAGAATCGCCGCTACCCGTAAACCTCATACCGTACCCCGGCGCCTTCCTCGTACTCACCTCGGTGCGGGGCGCACCTCCTCTTGCCGTCCTTGCCCTACGACCATTGTCCGTTTGCCACGGCTTCGCCCATGGGCTTTTTCGCCCGACTTGGGACCGCGATTCGCCGGCGTTTTACCATTTAGGCTCGGCTTTTGACCGTCGGGCGGCCGGCGTTTGACCTATATTTTGACCTATATTGAGAATTCCGGCTTTCAACGGTGCTAAAAATCCGGGCATAGACATAACCTTGGCCGTGACGCCACATAATTCAATTGCTTAGAAGCCTTCTCATAAATGCGGATTCCCACAAGCGTGACGGCGGGGCTCCCATGACGGAGAGTGTGAACCGGATGGTCTCGTCTTGCCCGCCGGCCGACGAGAATATTTCCGCGATGACTTCTAATCATAATAGTAAACGGATTTCTATCCAATGATGGGGTTTAATCCAAAGGACCTTAGTTTCATGAACCGCATCAGCCGCATCCTTTTAACCTATCCTCTTTTTCTTATTGTGCTCGCAACGGCAACGATTATTGAGGGGCGAAGTTTCGTTGAGCTTCGGGGCTTTATTCCTAATGGTATCAGCGAAGAGCTGGTGATCTATGAATACAAGAGAATCTACAAATTGCTTGCCCCCAACGATACGGTAGATACTTCACCATTAGTCGTAACGTACTTCACGCGCAAAGCTACGGCAAACGAGCGATACTCACTACCCGAATGGGGTGGAGGCGGTGCCGTCGGTACCAATCGGATTGTGGTGGTGGTGGACGTTTCGCCGCTGTTGGAGCAAAACTTTGTGCAAACAACTATCCACGAACTAGCACATATCGTGATTAATCGTTTGGCCGGAGAAACGAAATGCCCCAGATGGTTTCACGAGGGGGTGGCGATGATGGTATCGGGCGATGTCTCGGTTCGGGAACATGCGGTGATTTCACGAGCCATTTTCACCGGCTCGCTCGTGCCGCTGTCGAGTATCGATTCGGTCAACCAATTCGGCGCTTTTCGCGCTCGTCTCGCCTATGCCCAAAGCCGTCAGGCGGTACGGTTCCTGACCGAAAGCTACGGAGTTGAGTCGTTGGGAATGATTCTGCACCAAGCTCGTCGGCACGGTTCATTTTGGAAGGGGGTTTACCGGGTTTTGGGCATTAATCGTCGTGAACTCGAACGTTTGGTTGAGCGTTTCATCACGCAGCGGTACGGATCGGTTTTTTGGTTGGCCGACACGTACGTTCTTTGGCTTGCAATCGTGGCGCTTGCGTTCGTGGCCTATGTGGTGGCGATGATACGCAGGAGCCGCCGATCGCGAGCGATGGAAGCGGAAGAGACGGGTATGCTCGACGGTCAAATGGTCGACGGTCATGCGGGAGGGCTTGACGATAGCGGAAGCGAAGAGGAGGGGACGTCGCCGCCGGATAACCGCTGACGGTATCGGGCCTATGCACACCCGTCCGCCGCCTCACGCACCTTTGCTACGAAGCTCTCGCGTTCCGACGGATCTCGTTGCGGTATAGGTGAGATATAGGCCGTACGACTAAGAATGTTCAATGTTTTAGGACAAAGCTCTTCCGGTTTGTCGATAGTGGGGAGCCCGGCCAGCGGATTGCGGCTTTCGACATGGGCGCCGCGACGCTGAAGGAGTGGTTCCCAGTTGGTATAAACATGACGCCCACTGTCAATCGGCGTGCTTGCGTTGATTCCGCGCTCTTGACAGCGAGTCAAAAAAGTCCGCATCATTTCGGGCGTGTCAAACAAAACCGCCGCTACAACGCCGCATTCGCCCTTCGGGTCGTTAATTGGATTGGGATACACGCCTTGTACCCCCGCGAACGCCTTCATGATTGCCCACTTGTCTTCACGCAGCCCCTCCAGGATAGTGTCGAGCCGCCGCAATTGCACGCGAACTATTGCGCTCAGTATTTCACTGATTCGAAAATTCAGTCCAGCAAAGAAAGGAACCACCTGACGACGCGCTTCTTCGCTGAAAAACACGCATCCCCCGTCATGATGAATGCGGGCGCGTTCGTAGATTGTCCTGTCTTTGGTGACCAGCGCGCCGGATTCGCCGGCACTGAGTATCTTGAAGTGATTGAATGAAAAAGTGCCCGCATGCCCAATAGTGCCCAAGCGCTTTCCCTCGTACGAACCACCGTCCGCTTGGCAGGCATCTTCCAATACAAACAGATTATGGTGCTTGGCGATTGACATAATTTTGTCCATCCGACACGGAAGGCCGACCATATCGACGGGAATAATCGCTTTTGTATTGGGGGTAATCTTCTTTTCGATATCAGCCGGGTCGATTGTCAGTGACTCATCGATCTCGGTCAATACCGGTATGGCCCCTACCGCGAGCGGTGCTAAGGCTGTTGAGATGAAAGTATAGGCCGGCACCAATACCTCGTGTCCCGGCCCAATTCCCATTCCCGCCAAGCCACAGATCAAAGCGGCGGTGCCGCTACTCATGGCGATGGCATGCGGAACCCCCATTTTGGCCGCAATTTCATCCTCAAGCCGATCCGTCTCCGTCTTTTCGCCGTCCTTGTACCTGAAAAGGTTGCCTGAGTCCATCACTCGCTTAACGGCGGCAAGCTCTTCGTCGCCCATTACATACATATTCAAACCTTTGTCGGAGTTTACCTATAAATTCACCCTATCGTTGCATAAAACATATAATAACTATCGGCCCTCATCCGTTCGTTCATCGCCCGGATCCGACCAGATACTCATATACCAGTCGCACCCCGAAGCCTGTAGCGTTTTTGGGTATTTCCCCCCGCGCTTCACCCTGGTTAAATGCGGTGCCCGCTATGTCGAGATGAGCCCAGGGAAGATCGCCGATGAATTCCTTGATGAACGCCGCGGCGGTGATCGTGCTTGCATGGCCGCGTTTAAACGTAGATGTATTTCGCAGATCGGCGAACTCGCTTTTCAGTGAATCGCTGTGTTCCTCGTAAAGGGGCAGGCGCCAAAGCCGCTCTCCCGTTCGCTCCCCGACGGCGAAGAGGCTGTCGGCCAACGCATCGCTATTACTGATAACGGCGGCGACGGTCGAGCCGAGTGCTGAAAGTACACCGCCCGTAAGGGTCGCCAAATCGATGATTTTTGAAGGCTTATAGTGTTTTTGCAGATACGACAGAGCGTCCGCCAGCGCTAATCGCCCTTCGGCGTCGGTGTTGGCTATTTCGACGGTTTTTCCGTTGTACGCCCGATAAATATCGCCCGGAAAATATGAGGTTCCGTCGATCGCATTGTGGGCGGCGGTCACTACACCGATGACGTTCACCGAGGGCTGCAGGAGGGTGAGCGCTTTCATGATGCCCAATACCGCTCCGGCTCCCGCCATATCCGTGCGCATGGTTTCGATATGCCCCCGCGCCTTGAGGTCCTGGCCGCCGGAATCGAATGTGATGCCTTTGCCGACTATCGCGGATGTTTCTTTGTTGCGGGCATTTCCTCGATACTCCATGATAATCAGGCGTGGAGGGTATGGGGATCCCTGCCCGACCGCCGAAAGGAGCCCAAGCCCCTTGTCGCGAAGCTCTTTCTCGTCGAGAATAGTTGTCGCAATCCGCTTCGACGACCGTGATAGCTTTCGGGCTTCTTTGGCAAGATATTGCGGATTCACAACCGAGGCATTATCATTTACAAGGTCACGTACGTAGCCGACGCACTCGCACACTTGGGCAATCGCTTGAGCCTCGGTTCGCTTCATGCGTGTACTCACCACCTCGATCGATTTGAGGCGATCGCTCTTTTCCGACCGGTATTTATCGAATATATACGAACCAAGGATCGCACCCTCAAGGCAAGCGCGGGTGGCCGTATCGTCACCTTCCGGGAGCGTCGGTTCCAGTAGCGCAACTTTCGTTCGTTTGAGTCCGGCCGCCGTTTTGACGGCCTTGGCCGCGACACCGCGGATTATGGAAAGCGAGCATGACCGCTTGTCGCCCATCCCCGCATAAATGAGCGTCTTATCTCCTTCGTACCGTACCGCCACCGTTTCTTTTTTTCCTTCGAAGTCGGCAATGTTGATTGCCTCATTGGTATCGACAAATAGTATATGGGTCGTTGTTTTCGGTGCTTTCGATACGGTTACATTCATAAATATCACCACTCCCGTCGATAACGTTAATGAAAGGCGGATCAAGTCGAGAAAAATACATTTGCCCCGGTCTTTTTCGCGTATTCTCCGCCGGGGAATGAATAAACCCAATCGTGGCAAAGGTTCCTCGGTATTCAAGTGTGAAGCGGTGAGGGGACTCGAAGGCCATGACGACCGAAAAGCACGACAGTCCGAAATGAACTGCCGCCCGAAGCATGCTCGCGCCGGTGGCGTAAAAGAGCCACACCAGGACTGTGTGAGTGAACGCTTGCCGCTCCCCGCGCAAGTGTTGCGATTGAATGCCTATGGGGGCGGTAACTCATGGTTTATCATAGATAAATGGTCATTCCCGAAGCGCCTTCGGAACTCCTCCGCCTCGTCCGCCGGCAACGGTGTTGCCGCGATGGTGAGTGCCGTACAGACATTCGGGGACATGATGAATTGTCACTCCGTTCTCAAGCACATGGAATACGATCCCTTCGGGATCAATCCATTGTGTCTTCTGTGCTTTTCAATCCGCACGTGCATTCCGTGGTTGTCGAAGGGGTCTTCCTTTTGACGAGCGAGTTCGTTGGGTTGCCTGACGCACATAAGCACCGCGTCGAGGAATTTTGGCACGAACGCGTTTTCGCACTGCTGCTGGATCAAAATCGTGGCGCAGATCGACTATGATCCACAACCTGATGTCGTCGAGGATATCCAGAAACACTGCAAGCTGTGAATGGAACCTATGCAGCGTGGCCCGCAGGCCGGTGCGGTAGGCGATCCCCAGCCCCAGGAACATACTTCAGCATATCCCTGAAACCGCCGCGCCGCCGAGAGGCCTTTGCGTGAGCCCGCATGGCGGGACCGGAACCCCAAAATCGTTGCCATAAGGGCCAAAATCAGCTATATTTGAACAGCGGTATACCCGAGGCCAACGCCGGGCAAAGCCGATACGAGCCGCTCAACGTCTGTTTGCGCGGGTGGCGGCCGGCCGTTTAGCCTCGGATACGACGGGAACGGATAAAACGAAAATTCCTATCGACCGTCTAATGTGGTTACATTTTCAGCACGCTGGGTGCGGTACGGACGAGAGCGTGGTGGAGCAGAAGGAGAGCATGGTTAAAATAGCGTTCTTGTTTCCCGGCCAAGGCTCGCAACAAATCGGCATGGCGCGTGATCTGTTTGAAAGTGATGATTATTTCCGGTCGTTGGTGGACTATGCCTCGGAACTGACGGGAGAAAACCTAAACAAGCTTTGTCTCGAAGGTCCCGACGAGCGATTGATAAAGGCGTGGTATCTCCAGCCCCTGTTGGCTTCGGTATCCCTGGGTTACCTGCGGCAGCTTGGGCGGCGAGGGATCACTGCCGACGTGATATGCGGGCATTCGCTCGGGGAGATTACGGCGTTGGCGGCGGGAGGGATTGTTTCCGATCGTGAGATGATCGCAATCGCCACCAAGCGGGGTGAGTTGATGGATAAGGCGGCATCCGGGGTCAACGGTGGAATGATGGCCGTTTTGTTTGTCGCCGAAAGTCGTGTCGAGCAGATACTTGACGAACTCGATGAGCCCGATCGTATCGTACTGGCAAATGATAATGGGCCACACCAAGCCGTCGTTTCGGGCGATAATGAACTGCTCGAAGAGTTCGCGAAGCGCGTGGCGAATGAGCCCGGCGGCAAGTGTCATCGATTGGTCGTATCCGGACCGTGGCACAGCCCGTATATCAAGCATGCCCAAGAAGAATACGAAGAGTGGGCAAAGCCGATTCGGTTTGGGCGTCCTCGTACCCCCGTGATTTTCAATGCCACGGCAAAGACCGAAGAGCATCCGACCACGATAAAGCATTTGGTTACGTGGCAGCTTACCAGTCCGGTCTATTTTCGGGATTGCCTGGCCAGACTCAAGCAGCTTGAAGTGGATACGTTGGTGGAGGTGGGGCCGGGGAGAGTGCTTTCGGGCTTGGCCAGAGTCAATGGATTCAAAAAAGGGTATTCGCTTTTCAACGCCAACAGTATCGCGAATATCGAGCGGATTGTTGCTACTTTAGGCTCCGGGTCG
>WJJU01000360.1 GCA_014729595.1 Chitinivibrionales bacterium | reverse complement strand
GAGGACGATATGCTTCCCCGTGTAGATCCCAATCCAAGAAGAGTGTCGGCGACATCATGGGTTTGCCCCTGTTCGGTCGATATCGGTGTACTACGCACTTGCGGTACGTAACCAGCGGCCGCGGAGTGCATGATGTATGTTTCGGCGCCGGGAAGACTTATCGAGAAATCGCCGTATACCCCGTCGGAAACCGTCCGGAACGTATCGCCCGTGGTTGTTTCGATAAACTTAATCGTTGCGTTGGTGATTGGGGCGTATACAAACCTGTTGTCCGTCCATGTTTTACCGTAGACGGCGCCCTTGACGACGGCTGCGCGCGAGGTCATGGTAATCTGTTTACGTTCGGTCTTGAGAACCTCGAAATTACTACTGTACGAGGTAAAGCCGGTTTTGTCGGCCGTCAGGCGGTAAGTGCCGGATTCCACCTGAAACGAGAAATCGCCGGTCTGAGGAGTTGAGGGAACCTCATTGACTAACTCACCCTCCCGAAACAGTCGGACATGTACTCCGATTAGTTCTTTGCCATTTTCGTTTCGAACGACCCCGAACAGAATATGGGGATTCAGCTCAATTTTGTATGGCGGCATGCGTACGCTTTGTGCGTAGTGAACCGATGTGTCACGCGCCAAGGCGTTCGTGTAGCCCTTTTTTGCGGCCCAGATCGTCCAGTCGGCTTCGTCACAGTCGAGTACGTAGTTTCCACGGGAATCGGTCTGAGTGCGTATTGTGTCTCCACGATCGGAAACACCAATGACCGTGGCAAGCTCAACGGGATCATTGAGGTTGTCAACAACATTGCCGAATATGGTGGCGTCGGGACGCTCAAGGAAAAAAGTATCCAGAGTGGTTTTGCCGGAATCGACGGTCAAGGTACGGGTAAGGGGCTCAAAACCATTTTTTACGGCGGTGATTCTATAGGTCCCCTCCGGCCGATCACGTTTCAGATAGCCGTTATTATCGGTATAGAATAATAACGGCGCTTCCATGGACCCGTCGAGCACCTCCACTTTCAGCTCTACCGCCGCGACACCGACGACCAGCGATCCACTACCGGATTCAATCTTTTCTTTGGTTAAAATTTTGAGTTGTCCCGTAGGTGCTTCATATTTGAATGCGGTAACTTCTCCGGCCCGTCCCGCGCCTCGATCGTCGACCGCAATCGCTTTCCACGTGTAGCGATTCGCGGTAAGAATCGATTTGGCGTTTACCGTAACGCTTGCGGTATCATCGGTGAACCGGCCCGCCGATACTTCATCCTCCCACACGACCATCTGCGCACCGATATTTTCGATGTCGGAAGCAACATAAAGGTAGACTTTGTAGGTGTTGGCCCGCGAGTCGAGATTAGTCCATTTGAGGGTGATGACGGAGTCGCGTTGAGCGGTCAGTACCGTATCGCCCTTAGGCCATACATTAACCGGTTGTTGAATTTCTTCACCCAAAACCGTAAACGTTCGCGGTAGTCCGAAAACCCTATAGGATGTATATGCGGGATGATTTCCATAGTTATTGAGTACAATCCAACTATAAGTCAACCCGGGAGACAGTGGAGGCGGGCTGGCGGTGATGGTGCCTGAGGGGTCGGGGGCGCCATAGGTGATTCCCTCGTTGGAGGTTATCGCTTCCCAAATGACACTCAATCCCTCGACGCTCATCGAATCCGATTCTCCCGATGAGTCGCTGTCGATTTTGATCTCCTCGTCGGTAACAATGACATGATAGTAAGGAACACCCGGATTTCGTTTCCACTCAAATCGTGGGGTAAGATCGGTGGTCTTGGCGTTGAGGCCCGGGGCCACAAGTTCGGTGGCCGTATCGGCCTCGACAACCATTTGTAGTTCGCTGGAATAGAAGGTGGTGTCCAAAGTCGTGGTTATCGGTCCCACACTTGCTTCGATTTGAGTTCGCCACGCAACCATGTAGTAGTAGACGCCCGGTCCCATATTCTTTTGGTCTATGGGGCGAAATTTTATACCGCGCTGGGGGGGGACGGTTTCATGGCCGTTTTCGGTGATTGTGATATTGTCAAGTACGGTTATGTTTTCCT
>WJJU01000359.1 GCA_014729595.1 Chitinivibrionales bacterium | reverse complement strand
CAAAAAACCTCAGGTGAAAGACAAAAAATTGTGGCCCGATCGAACGATCGGGCCACACGAAGAGCGGGCCGAGAAAGGCCTCCAAAAATCGTTGTCGTGAAGTTGCTTTACAGCAGCGCCTTGCGACTCAGTCGAACTTTGCCGCGATCGAATCCGATAAGCTTCACTTGGATCTTATCGCCCGTCTTCACAACGTCTTCGGTGCGGCCGACTCGTCCTTTGTCCAGCTCCGAGATATGCACCAATCCTTCCTTGCCGGGAAGGTATTCGACAAACGCCCCGAACTCGACCGTATTTTTCACAACACCGTCGTACACCGCACCAATCTCGGGTTCCGCCGTGATGTCACGCACTCGCTTGATCGCGGCGTCGGCCTGCGTTTTGTCGGTGGCGGCGATCTGTACGGTACCGTCATCTTCGATATTGATTGTCGTGCCCGTGGTTTCTTGGATTTCACGAATAATCTTGCCGCCCGGCCCGATGACCTCGCCGATTTTCTCGCGGTCAATAGATACGGTGACAATGCGCGGTGCATACCGCGACAGATCGGAACGTGATTGCGGGATCGCTCCATCCATGAGGTCCAGGATGCGATAGCGGGCATCCTTTGCCTTTTGGAGCGCTTCGCGCATCAGCTCAGGGGTAATCCCGGCAATCTTAATATCCATTTGAATGGCCGTAATACCGTCACGAGTACCGGCGACTTTGAAATCCATATCACCCAGGTGATCTTCGGTGCCAAGAATATCGGTCAGAATCGCAACGTCGTCGCCCTCTTTTATGAGCCCCATCGCAACACCCGCAACATGACTTTTCACCGGTATGCCGGCGGCCATCAAGGCCAGAGAGCCTCCGCATACCGACGCCATTGAAGACGAGCCGTTTGATTCGGTGATCTCCGAAACGATGCGGATCGTGTAGGGGAAGCTTTTTTCGTTGGGGAGGATGGGTGAAAGCGAACGCTCGGCTAGGTGACCGTGGCCGATTTCGCGACGACTGACCGCACCCACTCGCTTGACTTCTCCGACCGAAAAAGGCGGAAAATTGTAGTGCAGCATGTATGACTTCGAGTATTCCGCCTGAAGGCTGTCTATGCGCTGCTCATCAAGTTTTGTACCCAAGGTTGTCGCCACGAGTGCCTGAGTTTCACCGCGCGTGAAGAGCGCGGAACCATGCGCCCTGGGCAAAATATCGAGATCGCAACTGATTGCGCGAATCGTATCGCAATTGCGGTCCCCGATTCGAACACCCTTCTCCAGGATTGTCGAGCGCATATCTTTAACTTCGATTTCGTGAAACGCCTCGGCAATATCGCTTTCTCTTTCGGGGAATCGCTCCGCAAGCGCCGCCTTTACTTCTTCGAGAAGCGCATCAAGGCCGCGGTAGCGCTCTTTTTTGTTGCCGATAAAGCTGATGTCGTGAATCCTATCACCTACGAACTCTTCAACCGCGGCATACACCTCGGCATCCTTTTCCGGCGGCGTAAATTCGACCTTTTTGGGCTCAGCTTTAGCGATAAGTTCCTTTTGTACGGCCACAATTTTTTTAATCTCATCGTGCGCCAACAGAAGAGCTTCGATCATAGTTTCTTCGGGAACCTCGTATGCGCCCCCCTCGACCATCATGATTGACTCTTCGGTGCCGGCAACTATCATGTCCAGCGTTCCCTCTTCGGTTTCGCCAAGCGTGGGGAATACCTTCAGTTCGCCGTCCACCATCGCCACGCGTGCTCCGGCGACGGGAGTGTCAAACGGAATGTCGTCCGCGAGACAGAGCGCGCACGACGCGGCGGTTATGGCCAGAACGTCGGCATCGTATACCTCATCGGCCGATATTACCGTCGAAATAACCTGAACTTCGTCTCGGTATCCCTCCGGGAACAAAGGACGAATAGGGCGGTCCACCAAGCGGGCGCTTAAGACCTCTTTTTCGCTCGGCTTTCCTTCACGCTTGAAAAAACCGCCGGGGATCTTGCCCGCGGCGTAGGTCTTGGCAATAAATTCGACGGTCAAAGGGAAAAAACTTATCCCTTCACGAGGGCTGCCCGAGCAGGCGGTCGCCAATACCATGGTGTCCCCCATCCGTGCGACGACGGACCCGCCGGCCTGCTTGGCGATACGCCCCGTCTCCAAAGACAGCGACACATCGTTGATTTCTAATTCCGTTGTCTGATAACTCATTCACATCTCCATAAATATTATCTGTCCGCGCCGCATAGATACGGCCGCGGGTCGGCGCTACGCATCGAAAAGTGCGCCGCCGAGTTCGGCATGTTACTTTCTGATGCCCAACTGCTTGATGAGAGTCCGGTACGTGTCGATCTCTCTGTCTTTTAAATAATCCAGAAACGACCTTCTCTGCCCAACCAGCTTCAGCAGACCATAACGGGTATGATGGTCCTTGGGGTTGTTCTTGAGGTGGGCGGTCAAGTCTTTGATTCTTTCGGTAAGCAACGCGATTTGGACCTTCGTGTTACCGGTGTCGACCTCGTTCGTCCCATACTCCTTGACCAGTTCTTGCTTACGTTCTTTGGTAAGCGGCATAGTACTTTTACTCCTGCGAAAAAAAACTCCTGATGTTCTCTATGTCCCTTCGTATCTGCTCCGCCAGTATTTCGCTTTGCGAAAAAACTTTGTCCTCACGCACATAGTCGTGAATCCAGAGGGCGGCCATGTCGTCCTTTTCGGGAAATCCCGTATCGCCTTCCAGTGCATGGAACTCGAAATGGTAATCCCGATTCTTAAATGTCGGGCAATTGCCGAAATACAGCGCACCAACCCAACGATTGCCGCTGAATTCGAGTTCGGCGGCGTAAACTCCCGGCGGCGGGGTAAGCTTTTTCGTCGACGTTTGCCGGAAATTGAGCGTCGGAATACCCCACCGAGTGCCTTGCCCTACGCCGGTTACCCGCTGCGCTAAAACCAGGTAAGGATGCCCCAACATGTCCAGCGCGGTCTTTATCCGCCGGTTAAGAATCTCTT